>JALYUO010000774.1 GCA_030853735.1 Chloroflexota bacterium | reverse complement strand
GGTAGCACCACAGAATAGCGTGGAGTTAGGCTCGCCAGAGCCAGGAACCTAATGATTCGTACATTGTCCTAAATAAGCGGTGCCGGATTGCGACCAGCGGCTGCACTCGTAACTTACGCCGCGCATTCTGCGGGGGAATAACACTGGTGCGCGGCTCCTAACCCCGTATTGGCGACCGCGTAGCGCACGGGAAGCGTTAGCGCGCCCTGCGGGCCGACTCCACGCTATTCTGTGGTGCTACCCCAAACGCCGGTTGGATATTTAATGCGTGGGCACGAACGGCGTCGGATCGTTCCCACGCACCGGATTTCGCCGCCTTACCTCCCGATTTGGCGTAGGTATTGAATAAAGTCACGATTTGTCAGCCCATTTGTCAGTGGCGCGGGTTTATAGTATAGTAGCATCTACACCGACCAAAGTAGGGCGGTGCTGACTTGCTGAAAGGATGACCGGCGACTCACGCGGCATGGCTGACCTGACCCACCACTCCGAACTGCTCCTCCTGGCCCTGGTTGTGGCTTGGTGGATCGTGCTGCGGCTATCCCGCACGCACGGGGCGCTGCTGTGGGCGGCAGGGCAGGCGGCGGGGCGCTGGGCGCGGCACTCGCGGCCCCTACGGGTCGGCAGCCAGGCGACATTGGCGGTCATCACGGTTCTCGGCCTCACCGTCACGGTGCCGGCGCGCAGTGACCCCGACGGCTGGCAGGCCGCCCACCTCTTCTTCATGCCGCGTGCCAGTTGGGAGCGGGATCAGGACATCGGGATGTTGCATCCCGCATCCTGGTATGGTGATCAGGAGCAAGGGCGCGCCACCGGGGAGCCGGATCGGGACCGTCCACAAGCGGTAGCAGGCCGCCCCGCCCTAGCCGATGCTGATGCCTTGTCGCCGTTGATGCGCCTGGGCATCTTGCCCCCACCGCCGCGCCGCGACTATGTCCACAGCGCCCCACCGCTCGTTGTATTAGCCGTCGCCGCTGTGCCGAAGGCTGCTCCCGCCGGCTCAGTAGCTGTAGCGGTTACACACCCAACGGTCGGTCCCGCGCCGGTCATTAAACCATTGCTGCCCGCCGGCATTCCCGGCATCTGGAGTCCGGCTGCTTTCCATTTCAGCCCCAACGCGCTGATCACCATCAGCGGCGCGGACCATAGCTCCGCCGCCGCGACCGACGGCAACCCCGTCGCGTTGCCCCTGGCCGGACCGCAGCCGGCGGCGCTTTGGGCGCTGCTCCTCAGCTTGGCGGTGCCGCTCTACCGCTCACGGCGACCTACTCCGCCCGTGCCTCCCCCGCGCGCTTGGTAATTCTCTCTCCACACCGATCCTGATCGCCTGTCTATAACGCGGCGTTCCTCACGGGGATGGCACATCCCTTTGACTGGACGTTGCCTGTTGCCGGCTGCGGTGCCGCTGTACGCGGAGCCTGTGGGTACGACGCATAGATCAGCCTGTAGGCTGTTTGCGTCACCTGCGGCCTCCACCATGCTGCCCGCGCACCCCGTCCGGCAAGAAAAGAGAATACCATGCTACCATGGAGTATCGCCCTGCCCTCGGCGGTAGGCGAACTTGCGGTGAGCCTGCCGCTACCCGCCGTTGCGGTTGCGTCGGCCCCTGCGCCGGCCCCCCATTGGCCGGCTGCCAAGCTGCTGCAACAGCACCGCCTAGCGGCCGGTCTCAGCCAGCCGGCGCTGGCCGCTGCGGCCGGCCTGAGCCGCACCACCGTGAGTAATCTGGAAAACGGGGACCATCCGAATCCCCACTATCGCTCGCTGGCTGCGCTGGCGAACACGCTGCACCTCGATTTGGCCGCCTTGCTGACCGGTGATGAGCCAAGCAGCGCGTGGTCCGGCGCACCCTATCCGCTGCAATGGGCGGGCAGCACACTGCTACAGACGTGCCGCGCCGGCCAGGGCTTGACCCTGACGGCGCTGCACACCCGCACCGGGCTGGGCTACGATCTCCTGCGCGCCATTGAGCGCGGCCCGGTCGGCATCTCCTACGCCACGTTGGTCCAACTGGCCGCCGGCCTGAACATTGACGTGCGGCAACTCATCTCGTCTACCCACCCGGCACCCGTGGCGCAGGCGGCGGCTTCTCACCCGGCGGAGCCGACCGTCTGGACCATTGCCGAGGCGATGGCCTACACCGGCATGAATGCCAACCAAATCTACAAGCTGATCGAGCGCGGGCAAATCGGCAATAGCTGGCGCGGCAAGACTCGTGTCGTGGTGGCGAACGAAATCTACGCCTGGCGCATTCGCCACGATCAAGATCGCCGCGGCCGGCGGGCGCTGTGCGCCGCCTAATTCGACGGCGGGAGTCCCCGGACTCCCGCCGCTTACCTACCCATGTTATGCTTACTATATGGAGGAATCTCATGACGCTGCACCGCAACCGCCGACTCACCCTGCTCACCCTGCTCATGCTGATCGGGCTGACGCTGCCGCACCCGTCAGCCACGCAGGCCCAGGCCGATTCACGCACCTTCCCTGAAACCGGTCACACGCTCAAAGGCAAGTTCCTGGCCTATTGGAACACCCACGGCGGGTTGGCGCAGTTGGGCTACCCGATCAGCGACGAGACACAAGATGTGTCGGACACCAATGGCAAAACCTACACCACGCAGTATCTGGAGCGCGCCGTGCTGGAACTGCACCCCGAAAACGCCGGCACGCCGTTTGAGGTGCAAGGCTCGCTGATCGGCGTGTTTGCCTACCACGGCAAATATCCCAGCCTGGGTGGCGCGCCCAGCCAGACGGCTAGCACCAGCAACGTCCTCACTTTCAAGGAGACCGGCAAAAGCCTGGGCGGCGCGTTCCGCACCTACTGGGAAGGCCACGGCGGGCTGGCCCAGCAGGGCTATCCGATCTCCAACGAGTTCCAAGAGAAAAACGACCTGAATGGGCAGACCTACACCGTGCAATACTTCGAGCGCGCGGTCATGGAACTGCACCCAGAGAACAAAGCACCGTTTAACGTTCTCCTGAGCCAACTCGGCACCTTCCAGGCGCGCAGCCGGCAGGATCTGTCGTACACCGACTGGGCTAAGACCACCGTGACGCTGACCAAGCGCCCGGAGCGTATCGTGTGCCTCGTCGCGCTGTGCGAAGACATCCTGTTCGAGTTGGGCATTGAGCCGGCGGCGATCAACGACACCTTTGCCGAGAACCCGGAGTTCTGGGGCGACAAGGGCAAAACTTTTGCCCATATTGGTGGCGGCTTTGGTGCGCCGAACCTAGAAGACATCGCCAAGATCAAGCCTGACTTGGTGATCGGCTTCATCCCGCACGTTGGCCTGCGCGACGCGCTGAAGCCGATTGCCCCGCTGTTTATCATGAACCCGGCCAGCTATCAGGACTCGTTGGCCTATCTGCACACCATAGGCCGCCTGACCAACCGCACGGCCAAAGCCGAGGATTCGACGCGCGGCTTCCTGCAAAAAATGGCCGCGTACAAAGCCAAAGCGCCGAATAACCGGGTGCCGCTGATCCTGTTCGGCACCAACACCAACTTCAGCATCTTCACCAGTGGCTCGCTGTTCGGCAGCGTGCTGTCCGAAGTCACCAATTATCCCTGGCCCGCACCCGGAGCAGGTGAGGTGGGCGCGCCCGACCAGGAGCCGGGGTCGCTGCAATACTCACTGGAAAAGATCCTGCAAAAAGATCCCGACGTGTTGCTGATCGAGTCGTTCAACTTTGCACCCGGCAGCCCCTCGCTGTCGGATCAATTGAAGGCCAACCCGCTGTGGAGCGAACTGAAGGCGGTCAAAAACAACCGCGTGTATGAAGTCCGCACCGCCATCTACATCTTCGGGCGCGGCACGCACTCGATGAGCATTGCGTTGGACGACGCGATGAAGAAGATTTACCCCGAAACGTTCCCGAACCCGCTACCTTAAATGAGCGTACTGGCCCCTCCCATTAAGCGGGCCGCTCCCGCCAGGATCAGCCGGGTGCTGATCCTGGCCGGGGGCTTGCTCGTGTTGTTGGCCGCACTGGCGCTGCTGGGCTTGCTGCTGGGCACCCCCCAACTGCAACCCGGCGATCTGCCCACCATCTTTGGCGGTGGGGGGGAGCGGCTGGCGCGCATCGTGGTCACACAGTTGCGCCTACCGCGTGTGATCCTCGGCGGGGTGACCGGCATGATGTTGGCCCTAGCCGGCTTGTTGCTGCAAGACTCGCTACGCAATGCGCTGGCCGGCCCCGAACTGCTGGGCGTGTCGGCGGGCGCGTCGTTGGTGATGACGATCATCACCATTTTCCATGTGCCGGTGCTGCTGGCATGGTATCCCTGGCTGGCGCTGGCCGGCGGCGTTCTCAGCGGCACGGTGGTGCTGGTGAGTATGCGGCGGCTCAACGATCCCACGCGGCTGATCCTGACGGGCGTGGCGGTCGGTGCGTTGTTGTCGGCGGCGATTGTCAGCATCGTCGTGTTCGGCACCCAGGCCGATGTCGGCTTGCTCTACCTGTTTCTGCTGGGCAGCCTAGCGAACCGCACCTGGGACTATGTCTGGATCGTGTTGCCCTGGGCGGCGGTGTGCATCCCCGTGGCCTTGCTGCTGGCCCGCCCGCTCAACCTGTTGCAACTGGGCGACGATTTGGCGGAAGGACTGGGCCTGCGCGTGGTCCGTATACGCTTGCTGATCGTGATCCTCAGCGCGGCCCTGGTCGCGGCGGTGGTCGCGGTGTGCGGGCCGATTGGCTATATCGCGCTGGCCGCGCCGCACCTCGCCCGCCGCCTGCTCGGCACACCGGATGCCCGCCAAGTGCTGCCGATCAGCGCCTTGATCGGGGCGGTGCTGTTGCTGGCCGCCGATCTGGTGGCGAAAAACCTGCTCGATCCCATTGAACTGCCGGTCGGCATTTGGACCACGCTGATCGGCGGGCCGCTGTTGTTGCTGATGCTGCGCCGCCAATTGGGCGGAGATCGGGCGCGCCGATGAGCGCCGCTGCTGTGCCGGTGCGGGCCGGTCGCCCCTGGTCGGTCCGCCGCTATCCCTGGATTTTGCTGCTGGCTCTGCTGATCGTGGCGCTCTTGCTGTTGCTGCATATCAGCGTAGGCACCGTGGCGGTGCCGCTCGACCAAGTGTTTGCCGTCCTCACCGGGCAGCCGACCGACGACTTGACCCATACCGTAATCTGGCATTTGCGCCTGCCGCGCGCCCTGATCGCTGTGCTGGCCGGGGCGATGCTGTCGCTGGCCGGCGCGTTGTTACAGGCGCTGACCCGCAACCCGTTGGCCGAACCCGATCTGACCGGTGCCTCGGCGGGCGGCGTGTTTTTCGCCGTCCTGTGGCTGTCGCGCTCGCTGGTCGGTTGGGATCTGGGCACGCCCGGCCCCGATTTGCCGCTCGTGGCGCTGGTCGGCAGCATGGCGGCGGGCGGCTTGGTCTATAGCCTCAGCCGGGGGCAGCAGGGCAACGTGATTCGGCTCGTGCTGACCGGCGTGCTGGTGAGTACCATCCTGCGCTCGGCCACTTCGGTGATCCTCTTGCGGAACCAGAACGCCAGTGGCAGCATCCTGCTCTGGATCATTGGCTCGCTGAACGGGCGCACTTGGGTCCATTGGAACGCGCTCTGGCTGTGGGGGCTATTCACCATTCCGCTCGGTTTGGCTTGCGCGGGCGTGGCGAACACGCTGCAACTGGGCGACGATGTTGCATCCGGCCTGGGGATGCGGGTGGAGCGGGCGCGGGCCGGGCTGCTGTTTGTGGCGGTGTTGCTGACAGCGGCGGCGGTCTCGATTGTCGGCGCGCTGGGCTTCTTGGGCCTGATCGCGCCGCACCTGACCCGCCGGCTAGTCGGTAACGATGCACGCCGGCTGTTCCCCCTCAGCGCCGTGGTGGGGGCGGGCTTGCTGTTGGCCGCCGATGTGGTGGCGCGCGCCGTCACCCAACCGGCGGAATTGCCGGTCGGCGCGCTGCTGTCGCTGTTGGGCGCGCCGTTTCTGATTTATCTTTTGCGACGGGGGAACCGATGAGCCAAACTGTAACCGTGTTACGCGGCGACGCGCTCCAGATCGGCTACGGTGAGCGCACTGTGGTCAGCGAGCTGTCGTTGGATATTGCCGCCGGCGGCATCACCGCCCTGGTCGGGCCGAACGGGTCGGGCAAATCTACGCTGCTCAAAGCGTTGGCCCGCCTGCTTGCGCCGAGTCGCGGTGCGGTCTATCTGAACGGCACCGCGCTCACCCGGCTGTCGTCGGCGGCGGTGGCGCGCGACTTAGCGATCTTGCCGCAGGGACCAGTCGCGCCGGCCGGGCTGACGGTGCGCGAATTGGTGGAGCAGGGCCGCTACCCGCACGCCGGCGCGCTGCGGATGTTGCGCCAACAGGACCATGCGGCGATTAGCGAAGCCCTGGAACTGACCGGCATGACCGATTTCGCCTACCGGGGGCTAGAAAGTCTATCCGGCGGCGAACGCCAGCGCGCTTGGATCGCCCTGGCGCTGGCGCAAGCCACGCCGATCCTGCTGTTGGACGAGCCGACGACCTTCCTGGACATCGGCCACCAACTGGAAGTGCTGGAGCTGGTGCGTCGCCTCAACGTGGAGCGTGGCATGACGGTCATCCTGGTGCTGCACGACCTGAACCAAGCCGCACGTTATGCCGGGCGCATGGTGGTGCTGGATAGCGGGCGCATCGTGGCCGACGGTCCGCCCGACAGCGTGCTAACGCCCGCCCTGCTGGCGACGGTATTCGGCGTGCGTGCCCACATCTTGCGCGATCCAGAGAGCAACACGCCAGTCTGCCTGCCCTATGCCTCCGTCACCCCCGCCGCTGTGACGAATTGATCCGCGCAGGGCCGCGAAGCAGCGCGAAGATGACGACGTGTTGATCCACGAAGGATCACGAAGAAGAGGACGAGTTGATCCGCGCAGGGCCGCGAAGAAGCGCGAAGCGGACGAAGAATGGTTAGAAAAATTGTTGCGTGTAGGAGATTGACTTAGCAGGTGATCGAGTTGTCTACCACGGTTAATCAGTAAAGCCAACGAGTTTTACATAATATTTATCACTACTCGTTTCTTGGTAACTGTTCAGTTTGGCTGGGCGGATCGGATTACCGTGCGGGCTACAGGGGGTCGCGCACAGCTGTGCGCCGTACTGGTTGCCAAGCGGGGCGAACGTGCTATCCGTTCCGGCACGTTGGGCCTACGTCCTGGGCTGCCGTCTGCGGTTGGTCAGCAGAGTAGCTACTTGGCAACCAGTACGGCGCACAGCTGTGCGCGACCCCCTGTAGCCCGCACGGTAATCCGATCCGCCCAGCCAAACTGAACAGTTACCAAGAAACGA
>JALYUO010000080.1 GCA_030853735.1 Chloroflexota bacterium | reverse complement strand
CCCCCGCCCTGATCCGCAGCTATCACGACACCCTGGCCGCCGTGGAGCGCGCCGGGGCACACAATGAGGGGGCCACCCGCGCCGCCTTCCAGACCCTGCTCGAAGCCTGGGCCAAGCCTGCCGCGCTGACCGTGCTGGCCGAGCAGACCCTGGAGGGCACGCGCAACCGCCCCATCCGCGTGGACGGCCTACTGCGGAACGAGTTGCGGCTGACCCACGGCATCTGGGAGGCCAAAGACACCGGCGACGACCTGGAGCGCGAAATCAGCAACAAGATCGCCACCGGCTACCCGCTCCGCAACACTCTGTTCGAGAACACCCGCCGCGCTGTGCTGTACCAGGATGGGCGGGTGGCGTTTGCGGCCGACCTGCGCGATCCGGTCGCGGTGACGCGCCTGCTGGACAGCTTTATCGCCTACAGCCCGGCGCAGATCGTGGAGTTCCGCCGGGCGCTGGCCCAGTTTCGCCAGGACATCCCCGATCTGGCGCGGGCGCTGACCGAACTGATCGAGCAGGCGCGGCGCGAGAACCCCACCTTCCGCGCCGCGCTGGCCGGGTTTTTGGCCCACTGCCGCGCCGCGCTCAACCCCAAGACGACCGAGGCCGAAGTGGAAGATATGCTCAAACAGCATATCCTGACCGAGCGCATCTTCCGCGCCATTTTCAATAATCCCGACTTTGTGCGCCGCAACGCCGTGGCCGCCGAACTGGAGCGCATGGTAGACGCGCTGACCGGGCAGGCGTTCAGCCGCAGCGCCTTCTATAAAGGGCTGGACTATTTCTATCGCCCGCTGGAAGACGCAGCGCGCACCATTGAAGACTACGCCGAAAAGCAAGCCCTGCTCAACACGCTTTATGAGCAGTTTTTCCAGGCGTATTCCACCCGCGCCGCCGATACCCACGGCATCGTCTACACCCCGGCGGCCATCGTGCGCTGGATGGTCGCGTCGGTGCAGCAGGCGCTGGGGGCCGAGTTTGGCCTGGCGCTGGAGTCGCCGGGCGTGCATATCATTGACCCCTGCGTGGGCACCGGCACCTTTGTCATGGAACTGCTGGCCCGACTGCCCGGCCACGCGCTGGCCGCCAAATATGCCACCGAACTGCACGCCAACGAGGTGCTGCTGCTGCCCTATTACATCGCGGCACAAAACATCGAACACGCCTACTTTGCCCGCACCGGCAGCTATGCCCCCTTCCCCGGCATCTGCTTTGCCGACACGCTGGACCTGGCCGAGCCGCGCCAGCACGAGATGTTTGTGGAGCCGAACGCCGCGCGCATCGAAGCGCAAAAAGCCGCCCCCATCCGCGTGATCATCGGCAACCCGCCCTATAACGTGGGCCAGGAGAACGAGAACGACAACAACAAGAACCGCAAACATGAGACGGTAGACAAACGTGTCGCCGCCACCTACGCTAAAGCGTCAAAGGCCAGCAACAAAAACGCCCTGAGTGATATGTACGTCAAGTTCTTCCGCTGGGCGACGGATCGGCTGGGCGACCGCGACGGCATCGTGTGTTTTGTCTCCAACAATTCGTTCCTGGACCAGATCGCTTTCGATGGGATGCGGAAGCACCTGCTGGACGACTTCACCCACATCTATACTTTCGACCTGGGCGGCAACGTTCGCAAAAACCCCAAGCTATCGGGCAGCAAACACAACGCTTTCGGCATCCAGGTCGGCGTGGCGATCACGCTGCTGATCCGCAATCGCCAGGGAGCCGCCCCGGCCCAGCGGCTAGAATACACGCGGGTGGACGAGTTCTGGACGCGACAGCAAAAGCTGGATTATCTGGATCAGGCCGTTGACTATAGCCAGATAGACTGGCAACCGCTCACGCCGGACGCACGCGGTACTTGGTTGACCGAAGGCATGGAAGCTGATTTTGACACTTTTCTGCCGCTGGGCAGCAAAGAGGGCAAGGCGGGTATTGATGCCGAAACGATCTTTAAGACCTATGGCCGGGGGGTAGCCACAAGCCGTGACGATTGGGCTTACGACTTTCACGCCGACGAGCTAGAGCGCAAGGTGCGGCTGCTGATCGAAACCTACAATGCTGAGGTGGACCGTTGGGCACGACGTGGAGCGGTTAGCACGCCAGTTGATGAGTTTGTGCTGAATGATGACAAACGCATTAAATGGAGCCGTGATCTTAAGCTAGATATGCAACGCGGCCACTATGCTGTATTTGACAGTTCCAAGATACGTCGGTCACTCTATAGGCCGTTTTGCCCGCAATATCTGTTCTTTGACCGTATCCTAAATGAAGAAGTTTACGTGATGCCGAGTATCTTCCCCACGCCTGAGACTGAGCAGGAAAACGAGGTAATCTGTCTAACAGACCTCGCATCAGAGAAACCGTTTATGGCACTTCTTACCAACTCCATTCCCGACTTGCATCTAGTTGGCGCAGGGTCAAGCACCCAATGCTTCCCCTTCTACACCTACGCCGAGGATGGGACGGGGCGGCGGGAGAACATCACCGATTGGGCGCTGGCCCGCTTCCAGGCGCAGTACGGCGACCCGGCCATCACCAAGCGCGACCTGTTCCACTATGTCTATGCCGTGCTGCACGCGCCGGGCTACCGCAGCCGCTATGCCGCTAACCTGCGGCGCGACCTGCCGCGCATCCCCTTTGTGCCGCCGGCCGCCTGGGCCGCCTATGTGGCCGCCGGGGCCGAGTTGGCCGCCCTGCACCGCGACTTCGCCACCGTCGCGCCCCACGCGCTGGGCCGCGCCGAAACGCCCGGCGTGCCCTTCACCTGGGCCGTAGACGACAAGGGGATGCGCCTGAGCGCCGACAAAACGGCCCTGCGCGTCAACGCCGCGCTGACCCTCACCGGCATCCCGCCCGCCGTGTTCGGCTACCGGCTGGGCAACCGCAGCGCGCTGGACTGGGTGATCGATCAGATCCGCCCGCACCACGACCCGCGCAGCGGCCTGCGCCACGACCCCTACGACCCCGCCGACCCCCAAGCTGCCGTGCGCCTGGTCGAGCAGGTGGTCGCCGTCTCGCTCGCCACCGTCGCCCTGGTCGCCGGCCTGCCGCCCTTGACGAGTGTTGAGTGTTGAGTGTTGAGTGTTGAGTGTTGAGTTACGAATGTAGCTATTCAGGCGCGATTGGCAAGGAAAGGAATCCTGTCATTCTGAGCTTGAGTTTGTACAAAACGGGTCAGGCTACGACAGCATCCAACAGCCTAGCGAGTGTACTGTGGTGGATTAATTTACACCCTGCCTGATCCCCACCCTGTAAAATCTCATCTGCGCCCCACAGATGCCGGCGCACCGTCCGCAGCACATCACTAAAAGTCGCTTGCTCCTTGTGATACCATGCCGTCCGCTCCACCGGGATCGCGCCGTCCGGGTGCAGCGCGTGCCCGCATAGCACCACCAGACTAAATAACCCCAAGAGCGCCGGTGTGCTCCGTGCGATGGCTTTATCGCTCCATTGCCGTTGTGTTTCCACCCCTAAATGCCGCCGCGCCTCCGCGAAGGTCACTTCAATGCTCCAGCGCCCCATGTAGGTCGTCACAATGGCGGCCACCGTCCACGTCGCGTCGGTACACAAGTACGCCCGCACCGTCGCCGGCTCGCCCACCGTCCGCACCCGCACCCAGCGCAGGGGTACAGGGCACTTACCGCCCCGATACCACACCGCCTCCCCACTGACCCACTCCATGAGGCGCTCGCCCGCGTGATACCAGCGCAGCGTGCCCGCTGTCCACACCGTCGTGGGATCGGCGGCCACCGTGTCTAGGTTCGGTAAGCGCGTGCCGATACGGCGCGGTTTGCGGCTGGTTTGCTGGGCGCGCGGCGGGGCGGGGGTGTACAACGCGGCATCCAGGTGAAAGGGCGTGATGAGCACCACCTGCTGCGCCTGACAGACGGCGGCCAGATCCAAACTGGCGTAGGCGGTATCCCCCAGCAGGCACAACTCACGGTTCGGCAACCAGTGGCGCAGGAGGCGCACCACCTGCTGCGCCCATGCGCCCGTCGTCTTGTGGCGGCGACCGGCGGCTTTATCCTGGGCGGGCGGGGTGGTCAGGATCGTCAAGAAGGGCAAGGCCCAGGGGCGGTCCGCCCAAGTCAAGGGCACCAACAGCGTGACGCAGATCCAACGTAAGCCGGAGCTGGCGACGGCACGGGCTTTGGAGGAGCGGGCGGGGTCACGGTAGTGCCCGCGCTTGGTGATCTGCGGCCCCCAGCGCCGTTCGAGATGTTCATCAATGACAAAGGTGAGCCGCGCCGTGGAGGGCACCAAGCGCGCGAGCAGCGCGAGCAAGAGGCGGTGACTAACAGCCAAAGGGGACCAGCGGGCGCGATTGAGCACCTGATGCAGGCGACTGAAGCGGGGATCGCGGGCATAGCCCATGAGGCGCAAGGCCACTGTGACGGTGCGGGGACCATGCGCGAGGAGGGTGCCGAGCAGCAAGAGGACGACCTTGCGCCATGTCGGGGCAGTAAAGAGTGGCGCAAAGTTGGACAAGACGGCTATAATAGGAGCAGGTAGGGGCATGAGCAATCTCCAGGGTACGATAAGGGTGGTCAGAGACTCTCATCATACCATAAAAGGTTGCTCAGGCTCCTCGCCCGTGCCCCACACTTTTGTACAAACTCAAGCTGAGCGCAGCGAAGAATCCGGCGGGGTGGGTACAGAGTCACCTAACGCCATACGCCGGGCGCAATGAGTCGCTGCTAAGGGGCTGATTCGCCCGGCGGCTGATTCTTCACTGCGTTCAGAATGACAGCTTCTCTGCTTTCTACAGTCATTCAGATAATGATCTGGCGCGTAAGTTACGAGGAGTCTGCCCCCACAAGGGACCGCGCCGGCTAGTGCGCGATCTCCCAGATATGCCCGCCCGGATCGCTGAAGCTGGCGGTGCGTATGCCCCACGGCCGATCTAGCGGACCGTTCAGCAGCACCACGCCGCGCGCCGTGAGTTCGGCGCACAGGGCATCTACGTCCGGCACGTTCAGGGTGAACACCACCCGCGATCCGCTCGCGCGCGGGGCCACAGTCGCCGGCGCAATCAGTTCATCCGCGTGCGTGATTTGCAGCAGGTTGATCAGCGTGGCCCCAAACTTGAACACGGTCGAATTGTCGTCCGCATACACCACCGGCAAGCCGAAGGTGGTCTGATAGAAGGCTTGCGCGGCGGCCAAATCCTCGACGAACAGGGTGATCGCCCCAATCGCTGGGGGCCAGGGCTGCGCGTCGGTGCCCGGTACAGTCGCTTGATCCATGAATAGGCTCCTTTGTGTGCATTTGTGTGCTATGGGTTGCGGGTGCCGTTCCTCTACCCGCAGTATATGGCCCGCCGGCGCGGAAAGCGGCAATCCTGCCGCCGCGCCGTTGCCGGCCCCGCCCCCGCGAGTGTACCATTGGGCCCAACCTGCGGTCCATGGCTCCTGCGGCGCACCAGGGTAATTGGCACGGGCGACTGGAACTCGCCGCTACCGCTACGAAGCCCGCCTACGCGGGCTGGAGG
>JALYUO010000045.1 GCA_030853735.1 Chloroflexota bacterium | reverse complement strand
TCGGGCATTGCTGTATCCTCTCTGGTGACCCTGCGACCCCCGCTCAGGGCGGGGCCGGTCCCGTCGGGGGACCGGTGTCTGTGGGCGGGGCCGCGTCCAGCGGCGCGCTGTCAGACAGGGGCAAGGTCTCAATATACGTCTGGAGGGCGGTTTTGTCCTCTGGACTGATCGCGGTTTTAAGCGCGTACTCGATTAGTTTCTTTTGCAGGGCTGTGTTCCAGCAACTGCGGGTGCGGCACAGATAGGCACCCCGGCCCGACCGCTTACCGGTTGCGTCGAGCGCAACTTCGCCGGTCGGCGTTCGCACGATGCGTATCAAACCGCGCTTGGCGTTCACCGTCCGGCACGCGATGCAGGTGCGTTGCGGCACATGCTTGGGCCGAGGTGTAGGCACTTTCGCTTTCATGAGTTCATCGCAAGCTAACTCTCAGTAATCTCGCTACCGGCCAAGTCGGCCGGCTCTAGGTCATCCACTGCTTGCGCTTCGTCCACCACGGGGGCGCTGTCCCACGGGTAGGTGGCAACGACGCGCGTAGGGGTCTGCACTTGCAAGCCCGCGTCGGTGAGGCGCAAGCGCACGGTTTCGCCGATCAGATCCTCCGGCAGCGGGCCAAAGACGCGGTTTTGATAGACCACCGTGTTGTTGGCCCGCACTTTGCGCCGGTCATCCGGGCGGACCACTTCGCCCTCCGGCAGAAGCAAGCCGGCTAGGCTGTCGAACGGGTTACTGCCGGCTTCGGCGCGCAAGATTTCGGCGGCGCGGCGGGCCAGGTCTTCTTCCGGCTCCAGCACGGTGGACGTGGCGCTCTTGATGTCGATCCGCCAGCCGGTCAGCTTGGCGGCGAGGCGAGCGTTCTGGCCCTCTTTGCCGATGGCGAGCGATAGTTGGCGCTCCGGCACGATCACCTGGGCCGTCTTTTCGCCTTCCAGCAAGTCTACGCTGACCACCTGCGCGGGGCTAAGGGCGTTGGCGATAAACACCGACGTATCGGGGTGCCACGCCACAATATCGATCTTTTCGCCGTACAATTCATTAACGATATTCTGGATGCGTATGCCGCGCATCCCGACGCACGCGCCCACCGGGTCCAGCCCCTCTTGCCGGGCCACTACGGCCACTTTGGAGCGCATCCCGGCTTCGCGGGCAATCGCTTTGATCTCTACGGTGCCGTTATGGATCTCCGGCACTTCCAGTTCGAGTAGCCGGCGCAGCATATTTTTGTGCGCCCGCGACACGATCACTTGCGGCCCGCGTTGGTTGCGCTGCACATCGA
Organism: Chloroflexota bacterium; assembly: GCA_030853735.1. GTDB lineage: Bacteria > Chloroflexota > Chloroflexia > QHBQ01 > JAICKM01 > JAICKM01. The sequence goes on along the minus strand of JALYUO010000045.1, from coordinate 1,836 downwards.
GTAGCAGCACGCGCATCCGCTGGCCCAGCCGGTACTTTTCGGTCTTGACCTGTTCGTTGGGCGGCAACACGGCTTCGCTTTTGCCCAACTCGACGACAATGGCACCGGGGGCATCGGGCCGCGCCGGGTCGAAGCCGCGCGGGTCCATCCGTTGCACCATGACGTTCACAATATCGCCGACGCGATCAATATATTCACTGAAATTACGGTCGCGCTCGGCCTCACGGATGCGCTGCATCACGACCTGCTTGGCCGTCTGCGCGGCGATGCGGCCAAAGTTGGCCGGGGTGGTCGCCTCAACTTCCACCGTGCCGCCCATCTCGGCCTCTGGGTCCAGTTGCCGCGCCTCGGCCAGCGTGACCTCGGTGCGCGGATCTTCAACTTGCTCCACCACGTTCTTTTGCGCGAACACCTGAGCTTGGCCCGCCGCGTCAATGCGGACCGTGACCACGCCCTCGCTGCCGGTCAGCCGCTTGTAAGCGGAAATCAGCGCGGCTTCCACGCTTTCCATGATCACATCTTTGGAAAGGGATCGTTCGCTGGCGATCTGCGCGATGGCGGCGTAAAACTCGCCTTTCATGGCATCCCGCCCTCCTGTCTTTAGCTATGGCCTGTGGGCCTCTAATCCCGCCGCAGACTTAATTGGGCCTTTGCTACTGGCCCTACAATAAGAAAAGTGGGGGTCACCCACTTTTTGGCGGCGGTGTTTGTCTGCCCTGATTATAGCACTTTAGGCGTTACGCTGCAAGGCAGCGTAAACGATAGGTTTAGGGCAACTTGGCTATTGACAAAATCAAAAAAAATGCTACGATAGCTGTGGGTGAATGAATCGGATGGACGACAGTGTACTTGACCAGCGTGTGAGGGTGTGATGGCTGAATGTGTACGGCGCGGTAGAGGGTTAGCGACAGCAGGTAGTCTGCTTGTTGCGGCTGTGGCAACGCTAACGGCGTGCGGTGGCAATGACCCGGTAGCCGCCACGCCTGCCGCATTCGGCACCGCCCTGGCCGTGCCCACCAACGCCGTAGCCCAAGCGGTGCCGGTCCTACCGACCTATCCCGGCAAGTCCGGCGAGATTTACCCGCCCACGCCATACCCGCCCGGCACGGTTGTTGTGACCCCTTTCCCCCCGGACGGCGATAAGGAGTTTTATTTTACGCCAGTACCCGGCACACCCTTGCCAACGCCGCTTCCTTCAGATCCGTTTCAGCAAACTATCGTCGCGAACGGCATTATCCAATCTCCTGGGGAGTACGTAAAAGATGTCGAATTTGTTGTCAAAGCTACTGTCGCAAAGGTATGGCCTGCTCGTTGGACAACTCCTGACGGCAAGCGTCCGGCCGATCCCTACAGCATTGATAATGCGAAGTACACAATAATCACGCTGGTCACCTTCCGCGTAGATACAGTGTTAAAAGGGCAACTGCCTGATGCAGAAGTAGTAGCTTCGTTTCTTGGTGGGGATGTTGATCAAGATTACGTTCACGCACCAGGATACGATCCCAGCAATTTTAAGCTAGGGGGAGGGGCAGTACTATTTCTCAAGCACACTGGTATAGAGTACGTCCAATCCGTCGTCAGGAACTTCCCACAGGTATGGAATCCCTATATGTATTATTACATCGCTCCTAATGGGATGGCAGTTAGTGGTGGTCAAGAAACAAATCTGCAAGATATAATAAATGAAGTAAGAGCGGCGCAAAAGTAAGAGCGTGTTGAAAAAGTCCGTTGTTCGTGCCTACGCCTATCCTAGCCCAGGCACAAATCAGAAACTTGTTTAACGCGCTCTAAGATACTTTATGCTTTAACACTAATTAATGTGGGCTAAAGCATTTT
>JALYUO010000202.1 GCA_030853735.1 Chloroflexota bacterium | reverse complement strand
ATCTTTGTGCTGCCCTATCGCTACTTCGCGCAATTCAGCGCCAGAGGCACCTTAGAGCCGCTCGGCCCCTGGCTCGCCAAGAGTCCAATGATCAAAGCGGCGGATTTTTATCCCCAGGCACTGGAATCGTTCAGCGTCAACGGCACGCTGCAATGTATGCCGCTGACGATTGCCAGCGCCAACATCTACTATAACAAGGATATGTTCCAAAAGGCCGGCGTGCCCTTCCCGCACACCGGGTGGACGTGGCAGGAGTTTCTGCGGGCCGCGCAGGCGATGACCAAGCCGGGGCAGTACGGGCTGGGCGTGGAACCCGAACTCGATAATCTGGCTCCCTTTATCTGGCAGCACGGCGGCGAGCTGGTGGATGACCCCACGCACCCCACGCAACTGACGCTGAACACGCCCGCCACCCGTTCGGCGATCCAATATTTCATCAACCTGAGCCAAGCGTACCGCGTGGTGCCGAGCGAAACCGATATGCAGGCCGAGGCGCTGGAGACGCGCTGGGATGCCAATCAGATCGGTATGATCATCGGCAACCGCTCCGATACGGCGCGCTTCCGCCGGACCAAAGGCTTCACCTGGGATGTGGCGACCCTGCCCAGCGATGTGACCGCCGCCGGCAACCTGAAGAGCGAAGCCTATTGTGTCTCCGCCAAGTCGAAGAACAAGGCGGCGGCCTGGGACTTTGTGCAGTGGGCTTCCAGCCCCGATGCCCAGGCGCTGCTGGCGAAGACCGGGCGCACCGTGCCCACCTTGCAGAGCGTTGCCACCTCATCAGCCTTCCTAGACCCGACGCAGGCTCCGGCCCACCCCCAGATTTATTTGGACGCGATCCCGACGCTGCGCCATGTGCCGAACACGGCGGCCTGGCCGGAGATCGAAAGCGCGTTCAATGCCGAGTTGGAGCGCGCCTTCTTCACCTCCGTGCCGCTCGACACGGCGCTCAACGCGATCACCGAACAGGGCAACGCCGCTCTAGCGCGCGTGAACAAATAAGGCTCCGCCGACCGCACCCCCCAACCCCCTCTCCTAAAGGGAGAGGGGGAGTCTATGGGATTGCGATCCCCAGGCTCCGTCAGCCTTCATGTAGCGTCGTCCTCCCCCTCTCCTAAAGGGAGAGGGGGTTGGAGGGTGGGTCGGCGGCGCGCCAAACTGCCTTACGGTGCGCTCTGCGCCGCCCCCACCCCAATCGCCGGGCGGAAGAGCGCCTGCCCGTATTGCGCCCGCCCAAACGCGGCAATGATCCCCTGGCCTGTCGGGGAGACCAAATAGCTGGCCCAGGCTTGCGCGCCGGCCGCATTGCGCTGCGTGCCCTGGACCGTATAGGGATTGAGCAACAGAGGGTCGCCAATGATCAGCGGCTGCAATTCCGGCGGGCGGGCCGCCCGGTAGGTCGCCCCGTCGCTCAGTGTGTAGGCGTGGCGGCGGGCCGTCTCGCGCAGCGTGGCCGTGCCGCCCTGATGGGTGCTGACATACCAGCCCTCATGCTGCACATCTCGGCCCAGCGCCGCATCCCAGCGGGCCAACTCAAAGCGGTTGGCCGCAGAGCCGTCGTGCCGCGAGACCCACGTTGTGCCGGTCGCGGCGATGGTCCGCAGGGCCGCCAAGAGCGGCTGCCCGGCCAAGTGCGCCGGATCGGCTGCCGGCCCCAACAGCACAAAGTCGTCGTATAGCACCACCGGGCCGCCGGGTGCATCCGCCGGCACGTTGACCAGCAACGCATCTACCCGGCCCTGATCGGCGAGCGCGTTAAGGGCTGCGGCACTGCCCGTCAGGGCCGTCACCCGGTAGCCCGTTTGCGCCTGAAAGCCCGCGATCAGCGCCGCAAGCAACCCGCTCTCACTCACCGTCGTGGTCGTGGCGATCAGCAAGTCCACTTGCTCCGGGTGGGGCGCAGGCGCGGAAACGGCTCCCGGCCCGCCCAGCATGAGTAGAAGCAATGCGCCGGCGATACGTATACCCAGCCCCCATTGCCGTTCGCTGCTCACCCACATCTGTGCCTCCCCTACCCTCAGTGCCTCAGTTACACGTCGCGCTCTTTGCATAGGTTGAATAGATAGATACCCAGCAAAATCTCCGTCTCTCCGTATCTCCGTGTTGTCGCCCGTTCCGCAACGCCAGCTGCCGCGCGCAGGATGCTAGGAAAGTTACTTGCCTGGTGGGTTGATCTGAGTGGGGAGCTGCCCGGCCACCAGTTCGACGCTACGACGCACCGCCGCAAACTCATCGCCCTTGGGCTCGTGGACGAAGCGGTAATCATACTTGCGGATGACTTCCGCCAAGTGGGCGCGGGTGGCGGCGTAGCGGTCGGCTTGCGCCTGCACGACCACGCGCAGCACGGCGGCATCGCGTAACAACGGCAGCACGGCGCGCAAATGGGGCAGGCACAAGCCCAGCGGATGGGCCACAAAGGCGGCGCGAAACGCCGCGTGCGTCAACCCGGCGGCGCACGCCTGGACGGCGTGATCCTCGGTGCTGCGCGTCTGCTCGCACGCCGGGCAAGCGCGGGTCGGGGTCAGATCACGCGCCAACTGCTGGGCGCTACGCTGGTTGGGTCGCCATGAGGTCCGGCTCTGGCCGGCTCCCGTTGCCGCCGCGCTTTGGGCGAGGATATGTTGCAAATGCCCGCACAGATCATGGTAGAGGATCGCCGTGGCAAGCGCGTTGCCGAAGCCTAGCCACTGCTGCCCGTGGACGGCACAAAACCCCAGCGCCTGGCGCAACTCGCCCCGCGCATCAGGATCGGTGATCGATTCGTCGGCAATAGCGGTCAGCCCGCGCTGCACCGCTTGCTCAACCGCCGCGCAGATGGGGCAGCCCGGCGCGGCAAACAGGCGCAACAGGTCATGGCCCAACGGGTCCAGCGTCGGCGGTAGGTCGGTCATGGGGCGGGTTGTTGCACGCGGCGTGCCGTTAAAGATCGCTGCTCAGTTCTTACACAACTCTGCGCTTTCTTTGCGGGCCTTCTGATAGGCAGGTGGCATAATAGACCTTGTACAGAGCGAGACGACAACACAGAACAGTCGCCGCGGTCGCACACCAAAAAGCCTGCTATTTACCGGCCCTTGCCGGATATTGATTACCACACCCGGAAGGGTGCTGAAAGGGAGCTACTCTCATGGAAACGTATGATTGGACCGCCGCCCCGCCGACCGAAACCGCCGCCCCTCCCGCGCCTGCGCCCGCCCGCGCCACCAAACCGCTCGGCGAACTACCCAGCGACGTGGCCCGCCCCTACAGCGCGCCGGTCGCCTTCCCCATAGCGGGCTACCAGCACATCCCCACGCGCCAAGCCAAGCAGCCGCGCAGTCGCCTGCTGATCGCCGGGCTGCTCTCGCTCGGCCTGCTCACCGGCGGGGTCGGCGGTGGCGCGACCGCTTGGACCCTCGCGCAGACCCACCCGGTCCCAGCGGTCGTCAGCCAAGCCCCGGCGGTCAGCAATGTGCAGCCGGTGGACAACAGCAGCGCCAGCGCCATTAGCAGCCTCTATACGCACGTCGCCTCGGCGGTGGTCTCGATCCAGGTGACGACCGGCAGCGGGCGCTTCGCCGGCGGCGGGCAAGGCAGCGGCATCGTGCTGGATAGCGGCCATGTGCTGACCAACTACCATGTCGTGCAAGGGGCCAACACCATCCGCGTCGTCTTGCAAGACGGCACGAGCATCCCCGCCACGTTAAGCGGCAGCGCGCCGCAGGATGACTTGGCGGTAGTGGCCGCCAACCTGCCGTCCGACAAGGTGCAGGCCGCCGTGTTGGGCGACTCGGATAAGCTGGCGGTCGGCGAAGAAGTGATCGCCATCGGCAACCCATTCGGCCTCGATCATACCGTGACGGCGGGCATCGTCAGCGCCGTCAATCGCAGTTGGTCCAGCGGCAATCAGCCCGCGCACAACATGATCCAGACCGACGCGCCGATCAATCCCGGCAACTCCGGCGGCGCGCTGTTCAACCTGCAAGGGGAAGTGATCGGCATCAACACGGCTATCGAAAGCCCGGTCGAAGGCTCGGTCGGCATCGGCTTCGCCATCCCGATTAACCGCGCCAAGACCCTGGTGCCGCAACTCAGCAGTGGGACGACGGTGCAACGGGCCTGGCTGGGCATCAGCGGCGTGGCCCTCGATGCCGCCATCGCCAGCCAGGTGGGCGCGACCGTCAGCCAGGGCGTGCTGGTGGCCGCCGTGACCGCCGGTAGCCCGGCAGAGAAAGCGGGCCTGCACGGCGCAGACCCAACGACCAGCACGACCGCCGGCGACATCATCACCGCCGTGGACAGCGTGAAGGTCGCGCAGGTGCAAGACATCAGCGACTATCTGGCAACCAAGCACGCCGGCGACAGTGTAACCCTGACCATCGTGCGTGCCGGCAAAGCGCAGCCGGTGAAAGTCACCTTAGCCCCGTGGCCGACGACCCAGCCGCAGACCAACAGCCCGACCCTGCCCAACGGCGGCAACAGCACACCATAATCGCTAAAACCCATACTGCGTTTCCTCCCGCAGCTAACTTCCATGATAAAAGTAAGCCCTCGCCCTTGTGGCGGGGGCTTGCTGGTTTCCCTGGCGGCGGACCTAACCCCCCACCCCCTTCCTTCGTAGAGAAGGGAGTTGCCGGCGGACCATATCTGCCTAACTGACGCTCTTTACTTCGTAAACTCCCTCTTCCTTTGTAGGAAGGGGGTGAGGGGGGTGAGGTCCGTGGGGTGGATCGTGGTGCCTAGCCCGGCGTGCAGGAAACTATCGCGCAAGCAGTGGGACTGGGTGCCGTCGAGGATTTGCACCTGGGCCACCCCGGCAGTCAGCGCATCCAGCGCGTTTTGCACTTTAGGCAGCATTCCTCCGGCAATCGTGCCGTCGGCGATCAGCGCCTGGATCGTGGCGGCATCGGCCTGGGTCACCAGCGAGGCGGAATCGGTCCGGTCGCGCAAGATGCCGGGCACGTTGGTCAGCAGCAGCAGGCCGGTCGCCGCCAGCGCCACCGCCAGCGCCGTGGCAATCGTGTCGGCGTTGACGTTGTAGATCGCTCCGCCAGGATCAGCCGCCAGCGAAGCCACGACGGGGATATAGCAGCCGGCCCATAGCGTCTCAATCAGCGCGCCGTCCACCGCCGTCACATCACCCACATGGCCGAAATCTACCTGCTCGGCGCTGCCGTCGGCGGCGCGGACCGTCACCAGGGGCCGCCGCTGCACCGTGATCAGGTCGCCGTCCACGCCGGAGAGGCCGACAGCGCGCCCACCGTGCCGTTTCAAGGCTCCCAACAGTTCGACGTTGATGCTGCCGCCGTAGACCCACTTAGCAACCGCCAGCGCGTCATCGTCGGTCACGCGCCGCCCGGCCACTTTACGGACCGTGTGGCCCAACTGCGCGGCCAGCGCATCGGCTTGTGGTCCCCCACCATGCACCAGCGCCACGCGCACACCCCCCTGGGTCAGCGCCACGACATCGGCGGCCAGCGCGTCTAACGCCGCCGCGTGCTGCATGATCTCGCCGCCCAGCTTGATAACGTAGCTTTGGCCTCGGTGGGCGGCGAATCCGTCTACCATCGTTATAGCTCCTTTAGCACCGCGTCCAGCGTGGCCGCCAAGTGGTCAATATCGGCCGCTGTAACCACCAGGGGCGGCATGACACGCAAGACATTGGCATCGCCGGAGGTGCCGACGATGATGCCACGCTCCAACAGCGCCGCCTGCACCGTTTTGGCGGGAATGTCGAGATGCAGGCCAAGCAACAAGCCTAAGCCACGAATCTCCAGGACGTGCGGCATCCCGCAGATCGCATCCCGAATGCGCTTTTCCATCACGGCGGCGTGGGCCGGCAGATCGCCATCCAGGATCACATCGAGCGTGGCCGCCGCCGCCGCGCAGACCAGTGGCCCGCCGCCAAACGTCGAGCCGTGTTCGTCCAGATAGATGGTCTCAGCGATGCGCGTGGTCAGCAGTGTCGCGCCCATCGGCACGCCACTAGCGATGCCCTTGGCCAGAGTGATAATGTCGGGGATCACGCCCCAATGGTCGCCCGCCCACAGCTTGCCGGTGCGCCCCAGGCCGGTCTGGATCTCATCGAAAATCAGCAGCGCGCCGTGCTGATCACACAGCGCCCGCAGCCCCTGGTAATAGGCGGCCTCGGCCATTCGCACGCCGGCGATGCTCTGGATCGGCTCCACGATCACCGCCGCCGTGTTCGCGTCCATCTGCGTCGCCAGCGCGGCCAAGTCGCCGAACGGCGCGAACGCCACGCCGGGCAGCAACGGCTCGAAGCCGGCTTTATACTTGGCGTTGCTGGTCAGCGCCAGCGCGCCCATCGTGCGCCCATGAAACCCGCCCGCCAGCGCGATGATCGTGGGGCGACCGGTGAACTTGCGGCTCACTTTGAGCGCCGTCTCGTTGGCCTCCGCGCCGGAGTTGCAGAAAAACACCTGCCCATAGCCCGCCGGAGCCGCCGCCATCAGCGCGGTCGCATAGGCCGCCCGCACGTCGCTATACACGATGTTGGAGTAGAAGATCAACCGCGCCGCCTGATCTTGGATCGCCGCCACCACCTGCGGATGGCAGTGGCCGACCAAGGTGACGGCATGACCGCAGTAAAAGTCGTAGTAGTCGCGCCCGTCGGCATCATACAGATGGATGCCCGCCCCGCGCACCGCCACAATCGGCAGCTTGGCATAGGTGCCCAACTGGGCGGCACTCTCCGCTGCCATCGCGGCGGCGGCATCAGGAAACAGGGTAGGACTGATAGGCGACGCTTCAGTGCCCACGCTACTCGTAGGGTCTACCATTATATCAAGTATGGTCATAGTGTATCTATCCTTCTACAGCCTTGCAGACAACGATCCGGCAAAACGATCAGCCGCCCAACCGAGGAGTTTGCACCCCCAGGTGCGAACTCCGAGGGCGGCGCGTCGTTTGCACCCCCAGGTGCGAACTCCGCTTTTCTAAGGGTTAGATCAGTATCTGAAAGGCTATACAACCAGTCGGCGGTCGGTGGTCGTCAGTCGTCAGTGATCATAATCACACCGTCATTCCGCATTCCGCATTCCGCATTCCGCATTCACGGCAGGGTGCCCGGAAAGGTCAGGCCCAGCGATTCGGGGCGACCAAAGGCGACGTTGAGATTTTGCACCGCCTGGCCCGCGCCGCCTTTGATCAAATTGTCTAACGCGCTGGTGACGATGATCGTACCCGCGCCGTCGGTGGTGGCGTTGATGTCGCAGAAATTGGAATGCGCCACCACAGCCACGCGCGGGCTGTCCACCAGGCGCACAAACCAGGCATCAGCATACGCTTCGGCATATAGCGCCGTCAACTCGCTTTGCGACAGCGGGGCGTTGGGAAAGGCATAGGCGGTCGTGAAAATGCCGCGCACCATCGGGGCCGAATGGGGCGTGAAGGTGACCCGCAGGGGCGCGGCTCCGGCGGGTTGCCGATTGCCCAGTTCTTGCGCGATTTCGGGCCGGTGGCGGTGGGTAAACAGGCCATAGGCGCGAAAATCGGCGGCGCGCGTAGGATGGTGAGTGCCCTCGCCCGGCTCTTTGCCCGACCCCGATGAGCCGGTCTTGGAGTCGATCACCACCGGCCCGCTCAACAGCCCCGCCTGCGCCAACGGCGTGAGCGCTAACAGCGCGCCGGTGGGAAAGCAGCCGGGACAGGCCACCAACCGCGTCGTGCGGATCGCATCCCGGTTCCACTCCGTCAGCCCGTAGGCCGCCTGCGCTGCCCAAGCGGGCGCGGTCTGTGCGATGCCGTAGTATTGCTGGAACGCCGCGGCATCTTTCAGCCGGAAGTCGCCGCTCAGGTCGAACAGCACCGGCCCCGCGCCGTGCGGCCCGCCGCTGCCGCCCGCCACCAGCAACTCCGGCACCCGCGCCATCGCCGCGCCGTGGGGCAAGGCCAGGAAGATCGCGTCTAGTTCGGCGGCGGCGGCGGTGTCCAGATCCGCTTGGAAGCGCAATTCGGTCAGCCGGGTCAGGTGCGGATGCAGCCGCGTGACCGGCTGCCCAGCGTGCGACGGCGACGTAACGGCGACCACCGTGACCGCTGGGTGGCCCAGCAGCAGGCGCAACGCTTCGCCGCCGATATAGCCCGACGCACCCAGCACCGCTACGCGGATCGGATCGGCCATCAGGCGACCTCCCGCTGCCCGCCGGCCGGAGCCGCGAAGACCCGCGCCTCGATCAGATCGGCCAGATAGGTCGGGTTGGTGCGCCCGTTCGCGGCGGGCAGCCCAAAGTGGTGCGTGATGTAGTCCACGCCCGCACTGTTGTCGGTGGCTGGGCCGGAGATGCAGTCTACCGTCAGCCCCATTTCGCCCAGGAAGCGCACGCCGCCCCAGGCCGCCACCAAGTCGTTGGCACACAGCACATGGCCTGCCACATGGCTCATCAGTTCGCGGTCGCGCAGCAGCAGATCCACCCCATAGTGGCCCATAATGCCGTCGCCGAACTCCACGATGATCGCGTCAGGTTGCGTTGCGTTGAGTGCAGCGAGGATGCCTTTGGCGGCGGGCACCACGCAGGTGTCGGTGTGCGTGGTCGAGGGCAGCCCGGCATCGCTGAACGACAGCGCCGTTTCTACGCCGTGATCTTGCATTTGCAGCAGGTCGCGCTGGGTCGCCACGCCGGTGACTTTCGCGCCCGCCAGCCGGTAGCCCCGCCCTTTGAGCAGGCGGATCAGTTCACAAGCGGCAGTCGTTTTACCCGCGTTCATGCAGGTGCCCGACACCAGGATGATCGGCGCGCAGGGGCCGAGCGTGGTTTGCCAGGGGATAGCGCGCTGGGCGAGGTTGCGCGGCGTGCCGTTTTCGAGCACGGTGCCGAGGACACGCACACGCAACGGCTGCCCAAAGTCGCTGTTGGCCGAACGGGCTTGGCCGATCACGCCGCCCATGTTGAGGATGTGCAGCGTGTCCCCGGCGCTGATGGTGGCGGGGATGGCCCCGACAAAGCCTTTGAGCGCCTGGCGTTCGCCCAGCACGCCGGCGATGCGGTCGCCGGTGATGATGCGCGCCA
>JALYUO010000029.1 GCA_030853735.1 Chloroflexota bacterium | reverse complement strand
GGTATCAGGTATCAGGTATCAGGTATCAGGTATCAGGTGTCAGGTATCAGGTGTCAGGTATCAGGTGTCAGGTGTTTATCGTCAAAATACGCAATACGCAATACGTTTCACGTTTCACGTTTCACGCTTTGCACACGGCGCAAGATCGGTTCTAAGCGGGCCTGCACGGCGGGTGCAATCTGATCCGGTGCGGTCATGAGGGCGGTGTCGAGCGCGTGGCCGCAGGCGCAGCCGGCCTCGGCTTGGGCGACAAGACGGGCGATGAGACCGGCGATGGTCGTCTGGGCGCGGGTGACGCTGCGTTGCAGGTTTTGCACCACCAGATCGGCGGTCACGGTGGCTTCTTCGCTGTGCCAGCAGTCATAGTCGGTTGCCAGGGCCAGGTTGGCGTAGCACATCTCGGCTTCGCGGGCCAGCCGCGCTTCGGGCAGCGCCGTCATGCCGACCACCGCCACGCCCCAGGAGCGATAGAGCAGCGATTCGGCGCGGGTCGAAAACTGCGGCCCCTCGATCACGATGTACGTGCCGCCGTCATGCACCGGGGCATCCGCCGCCTGCGCCGCCGCGACGAGCGTGGCGCGCAGTTGCGGGCAATAAGGATCGGCAAACGACACATGGCCGACCAAGCCGGGGCCAAAAAAGGTGCGCGGGCGGGCCACGGTGCGGTCAATCAACTGGTCGGGCACCACCAGATGGCTGGGCGCGATCTCTTCGCGCATACTGCCGACCGCGCTGACCGACAGCAAGCGCTCCACGCCCAGGCTTTTGAGCGCCCAGATATTGGCTTGCACCGGCAGATCGGTCGGGCTGACGCGGTGCCCGCGCCCATGCCGCGGCAGAAATGCTACCCGTCGCCCGCCCAATGTGCCCAGCAGGATCGCATCGCTCGGCGACCCAAACGGGGTCTCCACCTGTACCTCTTCCACATCGGTCAGCCCCGGCATATTATAGAAGCCGGAGCCGCCAATTAGACCGATAGTTACTCTTGGCATCATGCTCCTTTGCGTAATGCGTAATGCGTGATATATCCTTAATACCCAAACACTTAACGTATTACGCATTACGCATTACGCCCGTGTTCCACCATTAGGCAGCGGTCCATGACCACCGGGATGCCGGCGGCGCGGGCGCGGTCGGCGGCGGCGTGGTCAATCACGCCGACTTGCATCCAAATGCCGTGCGCTCCGCATTCAATCGCCTCGTCTACGATGGCCCCGACGTGTTCGGAGCGGCGGAAGATATTGACCAACTCCAGCGGCTCGTGAACGCCGGTGAGCGTGGGGTAGGCTAATTCGCCGAGAGCTTCCACGATGACCGGGTTGACTGGCAGGATGCGATAGCCCTGGCTTTGCATATAGCGCGATACGCTGTAGCTGGTGCGCGCTGGGTTGTCGGACAGGCCGACCACGGCGATGTTGCGGAGGGCAAGCAAGTCGCGGATCACCGCCGGGTCGTTGATCGGTGGTGCGGGCGTGGGATCAGGCATGGGTTATGGTCTCCTTTGCCGTTCGCAGTGCAACGGCTGTGCCATCGTGTTAGCCCGCACGCGCTACGGCACGGGGGCCGATCTGGTCGAGCAGCAGGGGCAGGAAGCGGCCCACCGGCTGGGCGATCTTGAGCGTGGCGATGGGATCAGCGCGCGTGGGGCCGAGGTTGACCAGGGCCAGTGGTTTGCCGGCCACAGCAGCCTGCCGGGCGAAGCGGTAGCCCGACCAGACGGTGAGCGACGAACCGACCACCAGCAGCGCGTCGCACTCGTCCACCCACGCCGTCGCCTGGGCCACGCGCGCGGGCGGCACCGACTCGCCAAAAAACACCACATGGGGCTTAATCACGCCACCGCAGGCCGCGCAGTCGGGCACGCGAAAGCCGGCCAACGTCTCGGTGTCCAGTTGCGCGTCGCCGTCGGGGGCAATCGCCGTGGCCTGCGCCGTCCAGGTCGGGTTGAGCGCCCGCAGCCGGCTTTGCATCGCTTGGCGGGAGCTTTCGCTGCCGCAGCTCAGGCAGATCACGCTGTCGTTGTGGCCGTGCAGTTCGATCACGGCGCGGCTGCCGGCTTCCAGGTGCAGCCGGTCCACGTTCTGCGTGATCAGGCCGTGGATACGGCCCCGCTGCTCCAGCGCCGCCAGCGCGTCATGCCCCGCGTTGGGCTGGGCGCGGTCAAAGGCCCGCCAGCCGGCGAAGGAGCGCGCCCAGTAGCGCTGCCGCATCGCGGCGCTGCGGACAAAATCGGCGTAGTAGACCGGCTTGTGATTGGTCCATAGCCCGCCGGGGCTGCGATAGTCAGGGATACCCGACTCGGTGGAGCAGCCCGCTCCGGTCAGCACCACTAGGCGCTCGGCGCGCAGGATCAGATCCACCAAGCGATCTAGGTCGTCGGTTAGTGTGTCGGGGTGGGGAGCCAGTAGTGTGTCCATCGGGTTCCTTAGCGTGTGCCTAGCGCGGTGTGCGGTAAAGCGTGTTCCTGCTTATTATACGACATTGGCGCGGTGTGGGCTTTCTGCGCTGCGGCGACCTAACCCCCCCCCCTTCCCTGCGAAGGAAGGGGGAGT
>JALYUO010000022.1 GCA_030853735.1 Chloroflexota bacterium | reverse complement strand
GCGCATGGTGGCCCCGGAGCAGGTGCATGGCGACGGCGTGGCGGTGGTGACGGCCGCCGACGCGGGCCTGGGCACCATGGCCGGCAATCGTGGCGTGATCGGCATGGATGCGCTGGTGACGCGCACGCCGGGGCTGCTGCTGCTCTGTGGCAGCGCCGACTGTGTGCCGGTGGCGATCTATGACCCGCAGATCCCCGCCGTCGGGCTGGCGCACGCCGGCTGGAAAGGCACCGCCGGGCAGATCGCGGCGCGCACCGTCGCGGCCATGCACACGGCGTTCGGCACCGACCCTGCCGCCTGCCATGCGGTGATCGGTCCCAGCATCGGGCCGTGTTGCTATGAAGTCAAGGGCGCGGTGATCGAGGCGATCCGCGATGCCTATCCCGCCTCCGACGATGAGTGGCAGGGTGAGCCGCCGTTGCTGATCTGGAGCCGCCGCCGCGCCGCCTGGCAGGATCGCTTGGGCTTACCGCGCAGCGAGCCGGATAGCGACGAAAAGGTGTTCCTGGACCTCTGGCAGGCTAACCGCCGCGCCTTGTTGCTGGCGGGCTTACTCTCGGAGAATATCTACATCGAGGGTGTGTGTACCGCCGAACACACGGATCGCTTCTACTCGCACCGCGCCGAAGCGGGCGCTGCCGGGCGCTTTGTCGCCTTCCTGGGCTTGCCCGATGGTGGTTGAGCCGGCGCTGGCGGCGGACTTGGCGGTGGCGGTCGCGGCCATTCGCGCGCGTATCGCCCGCGCCGCCGAGTCGGTAGGCCGCGATCCGGCCACGGTGACGTTGATCGCCGTGACCAAGACGCAGCCTCTCACCCGCATTGCGGCGGCGCACGCCTGCGGGATCATGGACTTTGGCGAGAATCGCGTGCAAGAGGCGCTGCTGCATTTCGCGCCGACCTCTCCCCCAACCCCTCCCCTACGAAGGGAGGGGAGCCTAGATTACGCTTTAGATGCAGCATACGGTGCCGAGATCACGCAACGCGATTCTCCCCCTCCCTTCGTAGGGGAGGGGGTTGGGGGGAGAGGTCTCCCGCGCACGGGCCTGCGGCTGCATCTGATCGGGCCGTTGCAGCGCAACAAAGCGCGCCGGGCCGCCGCCTTCTTCGACACGATCCAGTCGGTGGATCGGATCGATCTGGCCCAGGCGTTGGAACAGCACCGCGCTGCCGATTGGCCGGACGCGCCGCCGTTGCCGGTGCTGATCGAGGTGAACATTAGTGGCGAGGCCAGTAAAAGCGGCGTGGCTCCGGCGGACGTGCCCGCGCTGGCCGATGCGCTGCGGGCTTGCCCGCATCTGCTGCCGCAGGGCTTGATGACTGTGGGCGCGCCCGGCCTGTCCGAAGCAGCGGCCCGCCGCCAATTTGCCGCTATGCGGGCCTTGCGCGACGCACTCGCTGCCGCCCATCCTGACCTGCCCTGGTCCAGCCTGAGCATGGGCATGAGCGACGACTTCGAGGCCGCCATCCGCGAAGGCGCGACCCAGGTGCGGCTGGGGCGGGTGCTGTTTGGGGCGCGGGAGGGGGCTTTATAGCATGACTCATATAGACACGATTACGCAATTAGAATATACTACGACAGAAATCTTAGAGGAGAGCCTTACCGAGTGGTGCGGTGCTACTCAGCTTGGAGTGATGTGGAAGGTTCATAATGGTGATGCTTGTTCAATCTTGAAAACATTATCCACAGAAAGTTACAACTGTATAGTAACGTCCCCTCCTTATTATTGGTTACGTGACTATGAAGTTTCAGGACAACTGGGACAAGAAGACACAGTTGATCAGTATGTAAAAGCTATTGCCGACACAATGGATGAAGCACGCCGCATATTAACTAATGATGGTGTTTTGTTTCTAAATTTGGGTGACACTTACTATTCGGGTAAAGGCTTGCCTAAAGGTCCAGATCCTAAAAGCCGTAAGCGTCGCCTCGGTTTAAGAGCTGTTGATAAAAGTGGAGGATTGGGTATTGGCCTACGTCCTAAAACTATAATAGGTATGCCTTGGCGAGTTGCCACGGAAATGGCGGAACGTGGGTGGGTTCTACGCAGTCCTATTATTTGGTATCGTAAGCATAGCCTTCCTGAAAAGGTTTTGGATAGGCCACGGCGTACCTACGAGAACATTTTTATGTTTGTTAAAAGCCGGAATTATTATTTCAACCGCAAACCACTAACGGATGCTAACGAGGAGGATTTATGGACTATAGTAGC
Source organism: Chloroflexota bacterium (assembly GCA_030853735.1). Lineage (GTDB taxonomy): Bacteria > Chloroflexota > Chloroflexia > QHBQ01 > JAICKM01 > JAICKM01. The sequence goes on along the minus strand of JALYUO010000022.1, from coordinate 5,762 downwards.
GCGCCCAGAGCCAAGTGACGGTATAAATACTGCTCCTTTTCCCGATGAGTTGGTACAAAGGTGCTTAGATATAGGGTGCCCGCCGAAAGGTTCGGTTCTTGACCCCTTTGCAGGTAGTGGAACAACGTTGAGAGTAGCAGTACGCTCCGGTCGTTCTGCGACCGGTATAGAACTTAATCCTAACTTCTGCAAGTATATAGCTAATCAGCTGTGCAAGTTATAGGAGCCTTATATGTTTATTGCCATTTCAGTAATTGAAGAAGCTTTATCAACATTGGCGTTTGTCCATCCGATATACGCCATTACGTTTCTCGTCTGTAAAACACGCCGCTTACCTATAGGAAGTACTGTTGAGTTCTCAATCAACAATGCAGAAGCAGATTTCCTCGATCAATATTATAAACCCGACAGAGAATCTAAGCATTATTATCGAGTAACTAGGACATCAGATAAAAATAAGCACTGGGTTGCTGCTAATTATCCAAGTACAAGTTTGCAAACAATGAGGACTAGAGGAGATTTTGCTGATATATTTATCCACGAAAAGCACTCAGATAGATGGGGCTGGCAACAGGATTATATAAAGAAGCTAAAAGCCTTACTATATCAGCGAAAGTTAATACCAGCATTTTACATGGCCGTATGGCTATTTCGTAATCGTGATTGGCCTTCGGATACCACAGCCGCGAATCTCATTGAGATTTTCCTGAGAGAGTTCCGAATTACGACAGATGAGAAGCGCGAACTTTTTGCTGTGACGGTCCCTGAGAGCGTGATTTCGACTCCCAATATCTTATTCCAAGATGAACAAGTTTCATGGGATGACTTACGTCAAATAATAGGTTCTCCTCCTGATGCTCAACAGGAAGAAGGTGGAACCTTAGCATTCTTAGAAATGCAAGGGGTAGGACCCGCTAAGAAATTGAGGTTGGAACCCGCAGAACGACTTAGTCTAATAACTGGTGACAATGGGTTGGGAAAAACCTTTATCTTAGAGTGTGCATGGTGGGCGTTAAGTGGTCAGTGGGCAGGACTACCTGCGTTTCCGAGGCGCGACGCGAAAACAAACGAGCCAAAAATCACCTTCTCTATCTCCGGCAAATCTAAGCACGCAGAAGAAGTCTCCATTAACTATAATTGGGCTACACGAAACTGGCCCTCACCAAAGGATCGTCCTACCATACCAGGTTTATTAGTCTATGCTCGCGTAGATGGATCCTTCGCAGTCTGGGATCCAGCAAAGAGCTACATACTAACTTCTTCAAACGGCTTCGGTACAGGTGGCTATTTTGTCCTAAGCCAAGATAAAGTATGGAGTGGAGGCGGAGCCGAAGAGGAATCACCCGCTATTGAAGGTTTGATACGAGATTGGGTCCGTTGGCAGAGTAAGGTAGATCAATCAACTTTTGAGACGTTCACGAAAGTCTTGCAGCGCTTGTCGCCTAGAGATCAAAGCGATTTGGGGCCTCTAGTACCCGGTAAGCCTATGAGATTACCAGGGTTAGACACAAGAGAAATTCCTACACTTGTTCATACGTATGATGAAGTTCCAATTATCTATGCTTCCGCAGGTGTACGCCGCATCATAACATTAGCCTACATCATTGTATGGGCATGGGAAGAGCACAAGATCCATTCCAATTTTAGTCGAAAAGATCCTCAAAAAAGGATTGTCATTTTGATCGATGAAATGGAAGCGCATTTACATCCGAAATGGCAGCGAGTCATTCTGCCTGCATTACTAGATGTGCGGGAAGACTTAGCTGAGGAGTTACAGGTACAGCTGATCGTTGCGACTCATTCTCCTTTAGTTATGGCTTCTGTAGAACCCAAATTTGATGAGCTACATGATAAACTGCTCCATTTGGATTTAGTCCATCAAGATTTATTTGGAAACGAAGTGGTTCTTAATGAAATGGATTTTATTCGTAATGGAGTAATAGATAATTGGCTCATGTCAGAAGTATTTGAGCTAAATCAACCCCGCTCTCTACCCGCAGAACGCGCTATTGAGGCTGCTATAGGGTTACAGATTAAAAATGATCCTGCCTCAGAAGATGTGCGGCGAGTTTCTGAGGATTTAGCTCGCTATTTATCTGCTGAAGATACGTTTTGGCCTCGATGGACGTATTTTGCTAAACAGCATGGAGTGGATTTATGATCCCAGTTACACTTCAGCCTGAACCTGTGGATTTTGATGCAAAAGTCAGAATACCGGGAAACAAATTTTTACTCCGTGCGCCAGCTCCTATTAATTGGAAGAAGGAAGGCAAAGGAAAAGAGTTTTGGACAAGAGAATTAGATGATCTTTACAAACTATACGGAGGTATATGCGCTTACTGCGCTCATTGGATCCCTAAAGATGTAGGGAGTCCCAGTGTTGATCACTTTAAGAATAAAGCTAAATATCCTCATTTAGCCTATGAATGGAGTAATTACCGTTTTGCAGCACTCAGATACAATCGTAATAAAGGCATATCCGAAGAGGTTCTGGACCCATTTATTGTACAACCAGGATGGTTCATTTTGGATATGCCATCGCTCCTAATTAAATGTAATCTTATATTAGCCCCATCTTTGATAACAAAAATCGAATATACAATCAATCGTCTAAAGCTCAATGATGAAACTAGTAGAAAATCAAGACAAAGATGGGTTGATGGTTTTAAGGATGGGAGCTACTCTTTTTCGCATTTAGAGCAAAGGGCACCGTTTATCGCTTATGAGTTCAACAGGCAAGGCTTAAATTCTGTAACTTCACTCGCCCAAGTTTATTACTACCCTAGGCATTAAGAACAAAGTGATCGATAATACTCAATTCCACAACCCATTCCTCGACAAGCTGGCGGCGCGCTTTGCGGCGGCGGGGCACCGGCTGTACCTCGTGGGCGGGGTGGTGCGCGATGTGGCGGCGGGGCGGGCGGCGGGCGAGATGGATGGGGCGACCGATGCGCCGGTGGAGACGATCCGGCGGGTGGTGCAGGCGCTACGGCCCAGCAGCCTCTATGCGGTGGGCGAAAAGTTCGGCACCATCGGCCTGACGGCGGCGGGGCGGGCCTACGAGATCACGGCGTTCCGTACCGGCGCAGACGGGACGGCTCCCTTGCCGCCGCCCGGCAGCGACATGGCGGCGGACCTCTACGGCGATCTGGCCCTGCGCGACTTCACGATCAACGCGATGGCCTATGACCCGCGCAGCGACCGGCTCTATGATCCTTTTGGCGGCTTGGCGGACTTGGCGGCGGGCGTGCTGCGCGGGGTGGGCGATCCGGCGGCGCGCTTTGCCGAAGATCCGTTGCGCCTGTTGCGGGCGGTGCGGCTGGCCTTGCGCTATGGCTTGCGGCTCGATCCAGCTACGCGGGCGGCGATGGCGGCGGGAGCCGCCGATTTGGCGCGCGTGGCTTGGGAGCGCAAAGCGGCAGAAATGAACATGATCTTGTGTGAACCGCAGCCGTCGCCGGGCTTGCGCCTGCTTGATGATACGGGCTTACTGGGGCAGGTGCTGCCTGAAATGATGCCGATGCACGGGATGCAGCAGGGGCCACGCTACAAAGACGTGTATGAGCACACGCTTCAGGTGGTGGACCGCGCCGCCGCCGCCGACCCGCCGCCCGCCGACTTGACGTTGCGCTGGGCGGCGCTGTTGCACGACATCGCCAAGCCGCGCACGTTCAGCGTGCAGGACGGCGAGGTGCATTTCCACGGCCACGAGGTGGTTGGTGCGCGCATGGCCCGCGACATCCTGACCCGCTTGCGCCAGCCGGGTGAGTTAATTGACCATGTGGAGCAGTTGGTGACCCAGCACTTGCGCGTCGGCCTCTACGATGCGAGTTGGACCGATGGGGCGGTACGGCGCTTTGTGCGCGAGTCGATCCCTGTCACCGAGCGGCTGATCGCGCTGGCCCGCGCCGACGTGACTAGCGCCAACCCACGCCGCGTGGCGGCCGCTGCTGCGCGTGTCGAGGCACTGCTGACCCGCTGCGCCGCTCTTGAAGCAGAAGAAGAAATCGCCAAAATCAAAAGTCCGCTCGATGGCGTGGCATTGATGGCGCTCTTCGGTCGCCCGCCCGGCCCCTGGATTCGCCCGCTCAAAGACTATCTGCTGGGCCTCGTCCTCGACGGTCAGTTGGCGCAGGACGATCAAGCGACCGCCACCGATCTGGCCCGCGCCTGGATGGAGGCGCAGGGCGCAGAACGGGGCGACGGCGGCACGGGCGACTAGAACTCGCCGCTACCGCTACAAAGCCCGCCTACGCGGGCTGCGGCAACTGTTCGGCGGATCATAGGGTCAGAGAAAAGGTTCACCATGATAGCCCGCGCAGGCGGGCTTTGTAGTTGTAGCCGCGACTTTAGTCGCCCCGTGGCCCCGGCCCTACTTCTCCACCGGCCCGGCGGGATCGCGGCTCCACTCGGCCCAGGAGCCGGTGAAGAGGCGCACGTTGGCGAAGCCGGCCCGCCGCAGCGCCACATAATCTACTGCGCCGCGCACGCCGGTCGTGCAATAGGTCACGGCGGCGGTGCTAGCGGTCACGCCTTGCGCGGCGAAGAGCGCGTGCAGGTCCGCTGGGGACTTGAACAGGAGCGGCGTACCGTCCGCCGTGAGGGTGAACGGCACGTTGACCGCGCCGGGGATGTGGCCGGCGGCGTACTCGCCGGGGCTGCGTGCGTCTAACAGGCGCGTATTGGCCTGCCCTAGCAGGGCCTCCACCTCCGTTTTGCTCGCTAGGCCGGCGGGCTGGGGGTGCGCGCTATAGATCACGGCGGGCAGGGTAACGGGGGGTTTCTCGACGGTGCCCCCGGCTCCTTGCCAAGCCGCAAACCCGCCATTCAGGATCTGCTTCTCAGCGTGGCCCAACTGGTCTAGCACCCACCACAGCCGCGCGTCGTAGAGTGTGCCGTGGTCATAGACCACCACCCGATCCCCATCCCCGATACCGCGTTTGCCCAGCAGGTCGCTCATGCGGCTTTGCCACGCAGCTACCGCGCTGGGTTGCGTGTCACCGAGATCCAATTCGGTCCAATCAATATGGATGGCACCCGGCAGGTGGCCGGCGGCATATTCATCGCCGCTGCCCATGTCCACCAAGCGCAGGTGCGGGTCGCCCACTTGCGCGGTGAGATCGGCGACGGTCACGACGAATGCGTCACTCACGCCGCTTAGACCGGTAGCCGCAGCACGCGGAGCCTTAGTCGCGTCCACGCCGGGCAAGGCGGTGGGCGGCTGGGCCGCGTCGCTCGGCGGCAAGGTCGCTGGGGCCGCCGCTTGATCGCCACAGCCGGCCAGGGTCAGCGTTGCGAGTAACAGGATGCCACACAGACAGGTTGGCAGTCGGCGCATCGGGTAGTCCTCTCCAAAAATGGCGCGTCTGCGCCGGGAAAACAGATTGCTTACTTTAAGTACGCTGCCGCCCGGCAAATTGATCTCTCGCGCCGGGAACCGGCAGCGTAGCAGCAGCGTCTTCCTATCCAACGGGTGGATAACGGGGCCGGCCCAGCATTCCTCCTTCTATCTCCAGAGTCGCAGGTGGCACCGTGGCGTGGCCTGCGGAAACGACTGCCCCAGTGGGGGACGGTCGGGACGGGTGCGCCTGCACCGCACGATAGAAAGGACTACGGCCATGTCTCAGCAATCCTTCGTTCGCAAGGCGCGCCTTGCCCCCTTCCTCCTCAGCGGTCTGTTGCTACTCACCAGTTGTGGCGCGAGTTCGACTACCACGGAGCAACCGCTGGGCGGCATCCGCGCAGGCGGCCCGCCGGTGGTG
>JALYUO010000010.1 GCA_030853735.1 Chloroflexota bacterium | reverse complement strand
GCCTATACCAACAAGCTGTTTGTGGATGCCTATCGTGGTGCGGGTCGCCCTGAAGCGACCTATGCCATTGAGCGCACGATGGACATTCTGGCCGATAAGCTGGGCATGGACCCTGCCGAATTGCGCCGCAAAAACTTCGTGCAAGCAGCTGACTGGCCCTACACCAGCCCGACCGGTCTGGCCTATGACAGCGGCAACTATGTGCCGGCGCTGGATAAGGCGCTGGCGCTGGCCGATTACGCCGCCCTACGTAAAACGGTAGATGCCCATAACGCCGGCAACCCGACGGTACGCAAAGGCATCGGTCTCGCGGCGTATGTCGAAATTGCCGGCTGGGGGCCGGGCCAGGCCACGGCGGGCCTCGGCGTGCGAAACCAACTGTTTGGTAGCGCCAAAGTGCGCGTGACCCGCTCCGGCAGCGTTGAGGTCTACGCCGGGGCCAGCGGCCACGGGCAGGGCCACGTCACCAGTTGGGCGCAAATTGCCGCCGATCAACTGGGCCTCGCCGATACTAGCGTGCGCGTCTATGAGGGCGACACCTCGACGGTCCAAACGGGCGTGGGCACCTTCGCCAGCCGTAGCGTTTCGGTGGACGGCACCGGGGTGCATATCGCCGCCAAGCGCATCCGCGAAAAGATGCTACAGATCGCCGCCCATCAACTCGAAGCCGCGCCCGAAGACTTGGAAGTGGGCAACGATCAGTTCAGCGTCAAAGGCGCACCCGGTCATGCGGTCAGCTTCGCCAAGATCGCTGAATCGGCTAACACCGCGCACGATTTGCCGGCGGGCATGGAGCCGGGCCTGGAAGAGACGGCGTTCTTCGATCCCGCCAACTTCACCTATCCTTTCGGCATCCATATCTGTATGGTGGATGTGGACACCGAGACCGGCGAAACCAAACTCACCCGTTATATCGCGGTAGACGATTGCGGCAACGTCATCAACCCGATGATCGTAGACGGCCAAGTGCATGGCGGCGTGGCGCAAGGGGTGGCCCAGGCGCTGTGGGAAGAAGTGGTCTACGATGAGAACGGCCAACTGATCACCGGCACGCTGATGGACTACGCCGTGCCGTTCAGCAGCGACCTGCCGATGATCGAGACGGGATCAACCGTCACCATTTCGCCGGTAAACCCGCTCGGCGTGAAAGGCGTGGGCGAGGCGGGCACCATCGCTTCCACTCCCACCGTCGTCAACGCGGTGATTGACGCGCTTAGTGGCCTGGGCGTGACCCATATTGATATGCCGTTGCGCCCTGAGAAAGTGTGGCGGGCAGCGCAGGGGGGCAACGGCAACGGCGCAGCCCCGGCTGTAGCGCACGATGGTCCTAGCGGCCACGGCGAAGGCACCCACGATGCAGGGATGCACGGTGATACGACGGCGCAAGGAGGGCAAGCCACATGATCCCAAAGGAGTTTGACTACGCGGCCCCTGCGTCGCTCGATGAAGCCCTGGCCCTACTCGCCCAACACGGCGATGAAGCCAAGATCCTAGCCGGCGGCCACAGTCTCATCCCCCTGATGAAGCTGCGCTTGGCCGAACCGACGCTGCTGGTAGACCTCGGCCGCATCACCGCCTTGCGCGGCATCCAGGCGGAGGCTAATGGCGAGGTGAGCATCGGCGCGATGACCACCTATCACGCGCTGACCGAAGCCTCCGCGCAGGGGGGTGGTCTCGGCCTCCTCGCGGAATGCGCGGCCCAGGTGGGCGATTCTCAGGTTCGCAACCGGGGCACGCTGGGCGGCAGCACCGCGCACGCCGATCCTGCTGCCGACCTGCCGGCCACACTGCTGGCCCTCAATGCCGAACTAGAGGCTGCCGGCGCGGGGGGTGCGACCCGCCGCATCAAGGCGGCTGATTTTTTCACCGGGATGCTGACCACGGCGCTGGAACCGGGCGAAATCCTGACCTACATCCACCTGCCTGCCGGCGGAGCGCAGAGCGGCATGGCTTATGTTAAGCTACGCAACAAAGCCTCGCACTATGCGCTGGTGGGAGTAGCGGCGGTGGTCACGCTGGGTGCGGACGGCAAGATCGCGCAGGCGACCCTCGGCGTGACCGGCGCGATGGCGACCCCGTTCCGTGCCGCCGCTGCCGAAGCCGCGCTGCTGGGCGGCGACCCCGGCAATGGGGTCATTGACCACGCGGCGGGCCTGTTTGCCGGACAAGACGGCGACTGGATGGAAGACCTGCACGGCTCAGTGGACTACCGCAAACACATGGTTGAGGTCATCGCCCGCCGGGCGATTCGGCTCGCCGCGCAACGGGCGCGCGCATGATTGACCCGACTCCCCGACCGGCGGACGCAGATGGCGCTTTCGCCGGTCAGGAGCCGGACCAATCCGCCGGGATCGAGTCGCCATTCGAC
>JALYUO010000766.1 GCA_030853735.1 Chloroflexota bacterium | reverse complement strand
GGGTCCGACCGAATCGGCGTTTGTCAAGCCTGATGTGCTGGTGCCCGCCTCGCGGACTATCGCGCCGATGCCCAACGGATCGCTGGTGGCCGAGTTCCAAGTGGTGTTGCCCCAGTAATGGGTGGTGCCGTTGGGGTCCAAGTCGGTGGCGAGGTCCATGCCGGGGTTGGCGACGCTGTTGATGGTGCCTAGCACGGCTTGCTGCGTGTTGACCAAGCCCGCACCTTGCTCCCAGATGCTGTAGACCGGCAGGCCGAGCGCGTCCACGGCGGGGCGGGCGGTTGCCATGATGCGGCCTTTCACCTGGTTGTTGGTGAAGGTCGGGTTGGCTTGCAGTACCAGGGCGGCAATGCCGCTGATCTGCGCGGCGGCCATTGAGGTGCCGCTCAGGCGATAGTAGTGGAAGGCCGGGATGGGCTTGACCATCTGGTAATTCAGCACGTCGGTTGTGGTCATGATCCCGGCCGCCACTTGGCCGGCCAGCAGCGATCCATTGGGCATCGGCGCGATAGTCCGCGAGGCGGGCACCAGCACATCAGGCTTGACAAACGCCGATTCGGTCGGACCCCGGCCAGAGTAGGTCGCCAGCTCATCCGACCCACTATCGGTGTAGCGCCCACTTTTGATGGCACCGGCGGTGATGACATAGGGCACATTACCCGGCACGGTGATCGTCCCGGCCCCCGGTCCATCGTTGCCCGCTGCCGCCACGACCGTGATCCCGGCTTGCCACGCCCGCATCACCGCTTGGTCTAGCGGGTCTGACCAATAGGGGCCGGTGGCCGGCGCATAGAGCGACAGATTCAGCACCTTGATGTTCAACTGCGTCTTCATGCTGACAATATAATCAATCGCAGCAATCACATCACCGTAGGTGCCTGCGCCGTTGCGGTCCAACACGCGGGCCACCATCAGATTGACATCAGGAGCCACCCCGACCGGCGAAGCTACTGTGTTCGTGGTCATCACCATGTTGTGATGGTCAGCGATAGTGCCGACAACATGGGTGCCATGTCCGTTCTGGTCAATACTGTTGAGGGCGGCCGCACCGCTGTTGCCGTTCGCCGTGGTGCGCGGCAGGAAATCGCGGTAGCCAATGCAGCGCCCGCCATTCTCCATCCACAACCCCCCGGTAGCTGGATCCACATAATCCCAGTTGTTCGTCTTTTCCATGGGGATCAGGCCGGAGTCTACCACCGCCACGGTCACACCCCAGCCGCGTAACGGGCGGTTTTCATGATGATTCGTGTCCACATTCACCACGACGTTGCTGCAAGTGATCTTGTTTTGCGAGATGTTCTGGTTTTGTATAGCGGTCGCGCCGGTGGCCGCTGCTGGGTAGAGCGCATAGCCGGCGGTGCCAGCCTCTTTGGGGTCATTATCTTCGTCGTGATGGCCGCTGGTCTGCACGGTGCGGTCGGCATAGAGGTGGATCGCTGCGTCGTGTTGCAGGTGCGCCACAGCGGCCCCATCCAGCAGCGCGCTGACGCTGTTGATGATGCCTAGCTGGGCTTGCACCGTGCCGCCGGCGTGGGCCACCGCCGCCTGAGCCGCCGCCGTGCTAGGCGCTTGCACAATATAGGAAGCCGGCGGCGCGACGCTGGACGGCGGGGTAGTGGGCACCCCGGCGCAAGCCAGGAACGGTATAGCCAATAATGCGGCAAGGCGGGTGGTGAAGCGAGGTGTGATAGCCATTGGTGTTCCCCTGCGTGCTAATGAGACGGCTGTGGTCCTGAAACCAACGCGGCAATAAGTCGCTTTTCAGGTACTCTGCTATAGAGCAAAATTGATACCAGATGCGGCATTTTTTCCTGGTACTTAGGTACTATATTGTGCTAGTACCTTTCATGGTAGCTACGCCATCAACGAATCTGCGCGCCCGCTAGGCCCATAGCAATGGTCCCTACCGCTTCTTGCGATCTATAAACTATAACGTCAGGAACCCGTTTCAGGTAGTATCACTATAGCGCGAAATGGGCACCCACTACAACCGCTTTAGGTGGTACTTAGGTACTATAGAGGAATGGTACTTTTTAGGAGGTTACAGTAAGTTGACCGTAAGGTAGCGCAGCATCCAGCCCGACGGCGTGCCCGGCAGCCCAGCCCGCCACCCACAAGGCGGGGTCTGTTTGCGCCTGGGTGGCAGCGACCAGGGCGGTCGCCGCAGCTCCATCGGCACGGTGTAGCGACAAGCCACGCGCAGCGAGTACCGCCTGACTCGCGCCAAACAGCTGCGCGGCCCGCGCCCTGTCGCCCTGGCCGGCAGCCACCGCACCCAGCCCCAGCAGGCAACCGGCAATGCCGTGTTCGCTGCCCAGGTCGCGGAAAATAGGGATCGCTTCGCTAAAGTAGGCCGTCGCCGGTTCGTATTGGCCCGCCGCCTGTTAGGACATAGCCCAGGTTGTGGGGGCCGCAATGCAAGGCCAGCCGCACGCGCAAGGCAAAAGGCGACTGCGGCTCCACCGGGTCTGCGCCGGCGGCCTGCAAGGCGCGCGCTAGGGCCAGCGTGGCCGCCACCGCCTGGGCCGCGTCGGCAAAGGCGACGCGGTGGACCTCGCCGGCTGTTTGGAAGAGATAACCGCTGTACGGCGCGATAGCCGCCGCCACCAGCGCGTCATAGCGGGCCGCGCGGGCGGTCATGCGCTCCGGCTGCTCGGCCCACAGGCGTGGGCCGCCGACCAGCGCAGTGAACAGAAAGCTCACCACGCCCAACGGCGCAGCCACCAACGGGGTAGCGGGCGGCGGCTCCGCCCCGCCGCTCACTCGTGGAACCCCGCAAACAGATCGCGTTCGCACCGCTTGCCGGGCGCGGGCACCACGCGGGTGAATTGCTCGCTGCCGGTCCAGAGGCGCAGCAACGGCGCAGGCAAGCGGGCCACCGGCCCCATACTGCCCAATTGACTGGCGTGGCAGGCCCAGGCGCGCCGGATCGTCGCCACATAAGCGCGGCAGTCCACTGTCGTGGTGACTGGTGTGACCTCTTCGACCACCCGCACCAGATCCACATCGTTGTTTTCGCCAAAGCGTCGCGGGTCACGCCCCGCCAAGCGCAGCACGCGCAAGACCACGCGCAGGAAACGGGGCGCGAAGGTGGAATAGTAGAGTTTGCGCGGCTGCCAGGGGGTCAGCCCTGCCGCGATCTGCCCTGGATAGAACAGCGGATCGTCGGCCTGCTCAAAGGCGGGCACCGTGGCCGCATGGATAAAGATATGGTCGGGATGGCCGTAGCCGCCGTAGGGGCCAAAAGTCAGCACCACCTGCGGGCGCAGGGCACGGATCAGGGCCACCACCTGCCCAATCACGTATTCTAGCAGCGCGCCGACCAGCGCATCCGGGTGGGCGTTGTCGGCGCTGCCCGGCATCCCGGAGTCGCGGTAGCCCAGGTAATGCACTGCGCGCAGCCCCAACGCATCCGCCGCGCAGGCCATTTCGGCGCTGCGGAGCGCCCCAATGTCGAGCTGGGCCGTCCGCATGGCTGCCGGCACGGTGCCGCACTCACCACGCGTGGCGCAAGCGTAGTGGACGGCCACGCCGGCCGCGCTGTAGCGGGCAAGCACTCCCGCGTTACCGAAGCTCTCATCGTCGGGATGGGCATAGACCACCAGCAGGCGACGGCGGGCCGGCGTGCGGTCGCGCCAATGCGATTCGATGCCATAGGGGGTGAGGTCAGGTGTGCGGTTAGGGTTGCTCATGCGCTTATTATAGCATGGCCGGCGGGTTTGTGCCTGTTCTTGCCGATCCGTGGCCTTGAAGAGTATACTCTATGTATGCACGCTCTCCTGACCCGCATCACGATTGACCCCGCTATTGGTCATGGCAAGCCCTGTATTCGGGGGCTGCGTTACCCCGTGGAAATGATCCTTGACCTGCTGAGTGGTGGTATGACTATCGAAGAGTTACTGGCCGATTACCCGGATCTGGAACAGGACGACATTCTGGCGGTACTCAGCTTTGCCGCCGAACTCAGCCGGGTGAAACGGTTGGATTCTATCGGTGTATGAACTTCCTGATTGATGTCCAGCGTAATTGACGAAACTTCTGCACGGGAACAGCGGGTAGTGATTAGCAAAGATGCGGATTTCGTCAACTCCCTACTGCTCCACGGCAAACCCATCTGCCGCCGGACAAGGTGGGGAAGGATGTAGGGCCGCAATTCATTACGGGGGTCGGCAACCCACCTGCCGTCGGGATGAGGCTGCGTGTCCCTGACAAGTGCAGGTTCCCAGTACATCGCATACGCCGCAAGGATTGATTATTTGGCTAGTTGAGTCGCCGACCCCCGCAATGAATTGCGGCCCTACACCCCGCCGATACCATACGCAGCCCACAAATTATACATGAATGTCGGTTACTGATCCCTGACCCCTGACCCCCGACCCAGGGTGATTGCATCTAAATTAGGCATGAGGTCGCAGCTTGGTCAGTGATCGGATCTCTGCTCTATGCCTGGGGCGTGGTCCCCGATCCAAGCGGTTCGGGCAAGAATCTGCCTCGTCGTGCCTGATTTAGATGCAATCACCCTGACCCCCGACCCCTGATGCTGTATAATAGCCCCATGACCACCGCCACCGATCTCCCGCCCGCCGCCGTCGAAGCCGCCTACACGCGCCTGCGCGACGTGGTACGGCGCACGCCGGTGCTGGCCTGGGGGTCGGGCGGCGCGGGGTTGCCCGGCCAGGGGCGGCTGACGCTCAAATTAGAACAGTTGCAACTGACCGGCTCATTCAAAGTGCGCGGTGCCTGGAACCACATCGCGGGGTTGGACAGGGCGACGCGGGCGCGCGGGCTGGTCACGGCATCGGGTGGCAATCATGGCTTGGCTGTGGCGTGGGCCGCCGCGCGCGCCGGGGTGCCGGCCATCGTCTTCCTGCCGGCCATGACCCCCGCCGCGCAAGCCGCCAAAATCGCCACTTATGGCGCGACGATCATCCGCGCCGGCGCGGGCTGGGACGATTCCTGGGAAGCGGCGCTGGCCTATGCCGCCGCGCACGACCTAGCGACAATTCATCCGTTTGACGACCCGGCAATTGTGGCCGGCCAGGGCACGGTCGGCCTGGAGATCTTGGAACAAGTCCCCGATTTGGATCTGCTGCTGGTGGCGGTCGGCGGGGGTGGGTTGCTGGCCGGGGTCGCCGCCTATGTCAAGCAAAAACGCCCCGACGTGACGATCATCGGCGTGGAGCCGACCGGCGCGGCCAGTATGAGCGCAGCCTGGGCCGCCGGCGCGCCCGTCGCCCTGCCCGGCGTGCAGACCATCGCGCACACCCTGGCCCCGCGCCGCGTCAGCGCCCTGACCCACGACCTGACGCGCCGCTATGTGGACGGCATCGTGCTGGTAGAAGATGCCGCGCTGGTCGCCGCTATGCGTCTGCTGTGGGCCGCGACCAATCTGCTGGTCGAGCCGAGCGGCGCGGCCACCCTGGCCGCCCTGTTGGCGGGGCAAGTGCCGCAAGCC
>JALYUO010000003.1 GCA_030853735.1 Chloroflexota bacterium | reverse complement strand
ACTCAAACCATCTGGCGCACGATCAAATTATTAACCGCGCCCCTTCTTGTCGAAGAAGCTGGAATATCGTAACACAAGGTACGTTAAAGTACTGACATATATCTGGTATTTTGATTTTGCTTTTCGTGCTCTTCTTATTTAATGAAGGAGTTTCGAGGGTAACAACTGTGTAGTTGTGCGCTAAAGCATAGGCTATCAGGAATGGGTCAGCACAACTCAGGAAAACCTGAATCTGGTGCCGGCTAAAACCCGCACTGGAGCTATTCACCCAATTAGCTATCTGACTCATGCTTGTTGTCGTCAAATTATCCACAGGAAGGAAGAATGTGGCATCCTTCGTCTTGGCCCATCGCGCTAATTCATCTTGTATACAGTCTAATTCAATAGCAATGCTCGTTATGCTGAAGACAATCCCCGCCTTGTTCTGTTGCTCTAGCCAGTCCCAAAAACCAGGGCAAAAATCAAAACCGTAGTACTGGTTCTTGGGCTGAATGAAGCAGTTTGCATCCATAAGGTAGGGCACTAGGCAGCCTCTTCCAGAGTCGAGGCAAGTTTACGTACCGACTCTGCGTTCCTGACACCAAGAAGCTGAAAGGCTTCACGATACGGTGTGCCGCCTTCAAGGGTACTCTCAACTAATGCCGACGCAAACCGCTTGCCTAGCCTTGTGCTAAGTGTACGGTAAAAGTCTCCTCCGCCCTCTTTTCGGTCGCTAGACTTTTGGCTGAATTGCACTATTTCATCATTATAGAGCCGTTGGAAATCACCTTCGTTTAATAAAGCAGCATCATGCAGACGGCGCAAGATTACCAGCGAACTAACTCCAAATTGTCGAGCGGTTAGGGTGATTCTGTCGGCGAACTCTGCGTTTTTAGCCCATATTGTTCGTAATTCCATCAATGGAACAAGCAATTCGGCAGCGACTTTATTGCAGAAGCGTTCAACGTCAATATCTGGGGCATAAGTGAGGGTCAGATTGGATACTCCCGAAACTCCCAACCAGATATGTACCAGTTCATGTGCGAGAGTAAACATTTGTGCCGCTTTAGCATCTCTGCCGTTAATAAATATCAGTGGGGCGTACTTATCCGATAGAGCAAATCCTCGGAACTCTGTAACATCTAGCGGGCGGTGTGTATTATTGCCGACAATGCCATTCCGCATTACGAGAACGCCCGCCTCTTCAACAGCAGCGATAAAGCGAGACAGCTCCACGGAAGACGACTCCTTCCGCAAATCCGTTCTCCAAGCAACCACGTCTCGAATACGCTTGACAGCCACGACAAGATCAGACGAGACCATAAGGCTCCCTACAAAGGTCAACGGCTCGCCACCGTTGTTACGGATATAGTCGCGATACCAATCTTGCCGTCGTAGCGCCTCATTCACAGTGTCCAGTAAATCAGGGCTGGGTTGTGGAATTTCTTGTGTTCGGACGGTTCGGAAATCTCCAATAGGTAGTGTTTCAGTGGGCGGGGTGGATAAGAATAGATAACCTACAGGGGTATGGGTAGCATTAGCCAATTTTTCAACGAGCGGCCAAGTCAGTTCACCGGATTGCTCCCAAGCAACGACCGTAGCGTCCTTTACATTCAGTTTGCGGGCGAGGTCCGGTATGCTAAGTGCCGCTCGCTGACGCGCCCATTGTAGACAACTTGGTTGGAGAGTGAGCATCATTCTGTGGGTTCTTTCGTCTACATAGGAATAAAATCAAGCTAAGGTTGGCGGGCGGGGTTTGCATGGCGGCAGAATTCTCTATTCTATTATATCATAATCCTATCACTATAGGTAGTTATCTGACGCAGTAGCCGAAAAGCGCGAACGGTTTTGCTGAGTTAGATATATTAGCGCCTTTGCTGATGGTCGGGGTGATGGGCCACCGTGTCGGTGATCCCATGCGCGAGGAGGAATTGATCCAGCTTGGCATCGTACTGCGCCATCGTCATGGTGCCCGCCCCCACTTGGGCGTAGGCCGCGACTAATGCTTGCTTTTGGTCCGCAACTGCCTGAGCGGTCGGATTCATAACATAATTTGGATCTACCGGCACATCATATTCCACCCTACGGATGGGGTAGAAGATGGCGACTGCGGCTAAGGTCAGCACCAGCGCAATCGCCGGCGTGAGTCCCCACTTGCTCAGAAAGTGAAGCCGAGTCGTAGAGGCTATCTCTTTCAAGGGGATCGACTCCTTTGGCTGTAGGTATTGAGGGATTGCTATAGCGTATATTTGTCGCCGCCTTCACTACTATAATCGTCCATTCGGCATTTCACAAGCCTATGAGCGGGTGAGAAAGCGGGTGAGAATGAGGCGCGCGTCGCAGACACAAAAAGACACCCAGACCAGAGGAAGCGGCCTGAGCAACGGGGGATATTGCGCCCCGCCGGGGCCAGGACACAGTGCCTGGCCGGGAGCGTGGCGGTTAGCGGTAGCGGAAGGTGATGCGCCCTTTACTCAGGTCATAGGGCGAGAGTTCCACCGTCACCCGGTCGCCGGGGGTGATGCGGATAAAGTTCATCCGCATTTTGCCGGAGATATGGCCCAGCACTTGGTGGCCGTTCTCCAACTCCACGGTGAACATGGCATTCGGCAGGCACTGCAGCACCTTGCCCTCGACAGCGATCACATCGCCGGTCGGTTGCTTCGGCCCACGGGGCACCGCCGGGGTGGTCGCCGGGCCGGACGGTTTCTTATAGACATTATAGCGCGGTTTCTTAGGCAAAGGTTCAGGACTCCTTTAATGAGAGGGCGAAAACAACATACGTAATACGCAATACGCGATAGATAAACGCATAAACGGAGCCAGGAGATCGCTCCTGGCCCCGCTCCCTCAGAGCTATGCGGCGCTTAGTAGCGGCCGCCGCCACTGCGGCCACCGCCGCCGCCACGCGAACCGCCACCCTGCTGGCTGAAGCAGTCGGAGCAGTACACCGGGCGATCCCCGCTGGGGACGAACGGCACTTCCGCCGCTTTGCCGCAGCTGGAGCAGGTGACTTGGGTCATCGTGCGCTCACCGCGCCCGCCGCCATAGCCGCCACCACCGCCGCTGCTGTAGCCGCCGCCGCCGTAGCCGCCGCTGTCGCTACCGTAGCTGTCGCCATAGTCCGAGGACTGGCGCTGGGCCTTCTTGGTCGCCCGGCACGACGCGCAACGGGTGGGCTGCGAGTAGCCTTTGCTGTTATAAAATTCTTGTTCGCCCTCGGTGAACGTGAAGGGCTGGCCGCAATCGCGGCAGGTCAGGGTCATATCCGGCATCTGTGTAAGACACTCCTATGGTGGGTTATGCGAAAAGAGCCAATTCAACGAATGGAGAAGGCTATGCGAGGATACCGGAGCTCTGTTTCTGCCCTAGTGTCTGAGGGAACCCACGGGGAGACTTTGCGCGACCGCATCACTGCCGACTTCAACCATTTGTAGTATACCCCATGTTGCAGAATAAAGCAAGCGGTTACAGGTACGAATTCAGGCGCTATCCGCTATATTCGCGCACATAGAGGGGCAGATAGGTGGCCGCACCGTCGCTGACGGCAATCGCAAGCCAGTAGAGGCCGGCCTGAGCAACTAGAACGTTCCGCACCGTGATCCGTAATGAAGCAACACCCGGCAGATCGGCATACATAGCAGGCGTGAACTGAACTTTCGTCTGATATTCTAATAGCGGAGCCGCCCCGTCGCCGTCAGCAAATACCACAAACTTCAACAAATGGAGACCGCGGCCATAGCCAATCAGACGGACACCCAGATGCACAGTGGCGGGCAGCGCCTCCGCTACGAAGATGTTGCCCAAGTTTTCGTCTTCCTTGCCGATCTTTTGCGGCCACGGTACATACGAGCGATGCTGGATCTAAGATCCACCGGAGTTGGTTGCCAACAGCGTCTCCCCGTGCGCTGAATCAGAATCAGGTAGCTGACAAAAATAGGCCGTTGTAATGCGGGGTAAGAGTTCTGTAGAACTTTGCATGATGGACACTGCTCCTTTGCTGCTGCATGGGCTGAGTAGGTACACCCAACTCGTCAAATCTCCGTGTCTCCGTGCCTCCGTGGTGTCGTCTGTTTCTAGGCACATCCCACTCGTCAAATCTCCGTGTCTCCGTGCCTCCGTGGTGTCGTTCGCCTCAACGGGCTACCTGCCGCGCAAAGTGGTTGAAGCCCGCCTGCGACCACAGCACCCGCTCGGCCCCAAAGTGGGGCAGCAGCGCGGCGATCAGCGGCGCAGGGTCGGTGGCGCGCCAGTCGCCCCAGCCGGCGGCGGCATAGAGGGCGGGAATGCTGCTGCGCGCGCTACGCCGCCCGTTCGCCCCGTCGCCCGCCGTCAACGTGTCCACCACCACCGCGTCGCAGCAGTCGGCCAGCCAGGCGGCGAAGGCCACCGGGTCATGCGGCAACAGCGGCG
>JALYUO010000942.1 GCA_030853735.1 Chloroflexota bacterium | reverse complement strand
CCGCATTCCGCATTCCGCATTCCGCATTCCGCATTCCGCATTCGCCTAGTGCCAGCGCCCGGCGGCGGCTAGATCACCGAGGGTGTGATAGATCAGCACGGCGGCTTCGGCGCGGGTGAGGGCGGCGGTGGGGCGCAGCAGCCCGTTGGGGCTATCCTGGATGATGCCGTGGCGGTAGGCCGTCTCCAGATAGGGGTAGGCCCAGTAGGTCAGGGGTGCGTCGCTGAACGGCGAGTCGGGGCCGGTTTGCAGCGGCCAGTCGGCGGCCAGGGTCAGCGCCTTGATCGCCGCCGCCCGTAGGATCGGGCTGTCGGGGCGGAAGCGACGGTCGGCATAGCCGACGACCACGCCGCGTTGCGCCGCCGCTTCGATATAGGGGGCGGCGGGGTGGGCCGGCGGCACATCGCTGAAGCGATCCGTAGTCGGCAACGTCACCGGCCAGTGCAGCGCCTGCACCGCCAGCGTGAGAAACTCGCCCCGGCTGATCGGGGCTTGCGGGCGGAAGGTGCCGTCGGGATAGCCGTGGGCCACGCCGAGGATGCTCAGGTATTCGATGGCGTCATAGGCCCAGTAGTCGCCGCCCACATCGCTGTAGCGGCCCGCCACCGTCACCAGCACCGTCTGCCGCGTGGCCTTGCCGCTGGGGCCTTGCGCCTCTACCGTGATCGGCAGATCGGCTCCGACCGCGATCACGGTGGCCCGGAACGCGCCGTTGGGGTCCACGGTCGCCGCGCCGCCGTTGACCAGCACCAGTGCGCCGGGATCGCTGGTGCCGCTGACGGTCAGCGCGCCCGGCGGGACGTGCGCGCCGTTGGCCGGGCTGCGGATCAGCAAGGCCGGCGGGCGGATAGCGATGGTCGTCAGCGTGTCGGGCGCAGCGGGATAGGCGCTGAGATTGCCGGCGCGGTCACGGGCGCGGACGCGAAAAGCGTAGGTCTGGCCGTCCAGGCCGTTGACAAGGGTCTGGGTGAGCGGGGTCGCCGCCAACAAGTCGGCCCAGCCACCGTTGGGGCCGGTCCGCACCTGCACATCATAGGTCGCCAGCCCTGATCCGCCCGGCTCGTCGCTGCCGCTCCAGCGCACGGTGAACTGGGCGGTGTCCTGGTAGGGCGCAAGCGCCTGCACGCGCGCGGTGGGCGGCACCGTGTCACTGCCGGCGACGGTGACACGCAGGCGCACTGCCGTAGAGCCGGCCTCCTCGAACCAGGTTTTGAGTTCATGCACCATGTCCCAGCGCAGTTCGTAGACCCCGGCAGTGGCCGGCGCACGCACGCGGGCCACAATGGTCGCCCGTGCGCCATAGCCCATATCGTTGGGGATTTCCGTGCGAATGTCGGCGGCGGAGGGCACCAGGCTGCCGTCTAGGTTGTACCAGCGATAGCCGAGATGGACTGGATTCGGCCCGCCGCGCGGCCAGACAAAGCTGCCGCCGTTCCGCACGACCAGCGTGGCATTGGCGACCGCGCCGGGCGCAATGCTCGGCGGCGTGACCTGCGACTCGAACACGGCCCGATAAGGCGGTAGCCCCTGGCCCAACGCGGCGCGGATGGTCGGCAGCAAGGCGTAGGCATACGCGCCGGGGCAGGTTTTGTCGTTAAACGTTTTTCCGCAGCCTACGCCGCGAAAGTCACGGTGGCCGGCGATGTTGGGCCGCGTCAGCGTGGCTGTGCCGCCACAGTCAAGCGCGCCGGTGAAGGTGCCGGTGCCCTGCGGGTCAATGCTGCGCCGGTCGGTCTGCCACGCCAGCAGCTTGATCAGGCTGTCGCGCATGGCTGACGAGGGCGCAATAAGATCGTAGTTGCCGAGCAACCCCACGCCGAGGCTGCCGTAGTTGAAGGGATAGGCGTGGCCCGCCGCCACATCATCGCCCCCGGCGCGACCCTCGTAGACGTTGCCGCGCGGGTCAATCAGGTAGTTATAGCCGATGTCGCCCCAGCCACGGGTGTTCGCGTGGTAATACCAGATCGAGCGCACGCGGGCGGCAAAGTCGCCGTCGCTGTTGGTGGTTTCGGTGTGGTGAACAATGACATGGCTGACGCGGCGGTACTCTGGGGTCCAACTGGGGCTGCGTTCGCCGTCGGGGCTGCCCCAGGCGGTGCGCGAAATGACGGCAGGCTTGACCGGCGGCGGTCCCCCGGCCACCGTGGCGACCGGCACCTCGCTGGTCACACCCGCATCAATAAAGGCAAAGGTAAGATTAGCGAGTTGGGGCGCAGGGCGGCCGGGCGCGGCGGCCAGCGTGATGCGCGCCTGGGCGTAGCGATGCGTCCGCACATCCTGCGGCACGCCGATGGGGCTGCCGTAAGTCCGCGTGATCGGGTCGCGCGGGTCGGTAATGTCTTCCAGATCGCTCGGTTGCCAGTCGCTCCAGGCTTGGCCGTCGGGGCCGCTGCGGACTTCGACGCGCACCGCGTCGGGGTCGGCGGGATTGTCTAGGTCGGGCGCGGGCGTATCCCAGAAGGGCGCGACATCGCTGAAATCCAGCGGCGCACGCACCGGGGCCGACAGGTAGACGGCGCTGGTCTGGCCCACGCCCAGGCTCAGGATGCGGCTTTCGATGCGCGTCCCGCCGCCCTCGACGCTGTAGCCACCGATGACCGGCGTATTCGCCCCCTGCACGGTCAGCGGGGTTTGCGCGGCAACGCGATCTGCCTGCACAACCGCCGATCCGCCGGGGCTACCGAGCAACCCCGCCACCAGCAGCAGTAGCCCCAACCCGCGCCAAATCGGGCCTATGTGACCGCTCCTCATCGCCGTCTGCCTCCCCTCGCCTGCCTGCGTCACCTACCGGCGATTATATGCGTGGCGTAGGCGCATTGTCAACCGGCGGCGGACCTCACCCCCAACCCCCGCTCCCTTTAGGAGCGGGGGGGTCAGCCGGTGATGCGTAGCGACAGGTCGGTAGCAAGATCGCCATCCCATAGACTCCCCCTCGTCCTTTAGGAGCGGGGGTTGAGGGTGAGGTCCGTCAGCCCCAGACCATTTTACGGGAACGATTCTTGCATAGCTACTGGTATCGAGTATCGGTCGGGCCGGGGCCACATCTCGGCCTGTAGTGAAGAGAGAGGTAAATACCATGGCTTTTACCCTGCCCGCGCTGCCCTATGCGTTCGATGCGCTCGAACCGCATATTGATGCGCGCACGATGGAAATTCATCACGATAAGCACCACGCGACCTATGTCACCAACCTGAACAAGGCGCTCGAAAACAGCCCAGAGTTGGCGCAAATGTCCATCGAAGACCTGATGCGGAACATGGATAAGGTGCCGGAAGCGGCGCGCACGGCGGTCCGCAACAACGGCGGCGGCCATTACAACCACAGCCTCTTCTGGAAGCTGATGGGGCCGAACGGCAGCGGCGCGCCGACGGGCGAACTGGCGGCCGCGATTGACAAGGCGTTCGGCAGCTTCGATGCCTTCAAGGAGAAGTTTAACGCCGCCGGTGCCACGCGCTTCGGCTCCGGCTGGGCCTGGCTGGTCGCCGACGCGACCGGCGGCGTAACCGTCACTTCGACCCCCAACCAGGACAACCCGCTGATGGAAGGCCACCACCCGATCCTCGGCTGCGATGTCTGGGAACACGCCTACTATCTGAAGTATCAGAACCGCCGGCCCGACTATCTGGCCGCTTGGTGGAACACGGTCAACTGGGACGAAGTGGCACGCCGCTACGAGCAGCGCGGCTAGTCACGCTTTCGCACCGCAAAGACGCACAGGACGCAAAGCGCCGCTTGGCTGGCCTTTGCGTCTTTGCAGTGCCGGCAAAGGGTCTATGCTATATGTCTGTCCTGCGCCTGCGTTGGGGCTTATTGCTGCTGTTGCTGCTGCCGGTGGCTTGTGATAGCAGCACTACAGCCACGCCGACGGCGGCGCTGCTGCCCACTCTAACCGTGGGCACACCCACCGTGCCGGCGACAGCTGCACCCACCCTGGCTGCGCCGACCCTGACCGCCACGCTTGCGCCGACCCGTGCGGCGACCCCGGCTCCGACGCTGACCAGCGTGCCGGCATCGCCCACCGCCGACCACGTCGCGACCGCCGTGTACGCCACCATCACGGCATTAGCTGGGGCCGATGCGGCCACCGCGACGGCACGCGCTGCTCCCACTGACACGGCGACCCCGGCGGCGGTGCCGACGCTCCCTGCCAAGCTGCTGGGCACCTACCGGCTGATTGTCACGGCGCGAGCTGAGGGCAACCGGATCTATCAGGCACCGGGCCGGCTGATCCTGAGCGCGGCCAAGCCGGACAGCGGGCACTCGGCCGAAGTGCTAATCACCGCCATTGTGCGCGCCGGTCATGAACTGGCCGATCTGTCGCCCGGCAAAACGCTGGGCGGTCTCGTGCTGGCGACCCGCGCCGACTTGCTGCCCGCCGGCTTCGACCGGAGCGCGCCTTTCGCGGTAGGCACACGCTACGATCCGACTACAAAGCTGCTCACGCTCACGCCCGACCCCGCACACGGCTTCCCCGGCGGCTGGTCGCTCGGCCCGCTCAACAAAAGCGGCAAACCGCGCCCGCTCACCGGCGGCGCACTCACCCTCACGCTGGACCGGCCCCACTTCGTCAGCGTCCAGTTCGACCTGCAATCCGCCAACCCCAGCGGCCCCCCCGCCGTCTATAACGGCGGCTTGCAAGGGCAGAAGTAGCAGCTACACAGAGACCGGCCCAAAACTCAAGTTCAGCAGCTGAAAACATTCCCATCTCCGTGCCTCTGTGCCGCTGTGTTGTCGTCCGTTCGGTAACGCTGGATCCGTCGTTGCGCGCAGAATGCCAGATTCCACCTTTGCTCGTGGAATAAACAGTTACGAGCTTTTACGCAGCCTAAAACCACCGTAATCTCCATGTCTCCGTGTTGCCGTTCCGTGCCTCTGTGTTGGCGTTCAATCACGCACGGACGGCGCGGCGGCCTTGCCGCGCGGCAAGCCCACCAACAGCGCGAGGGGACCAGCCAGCAAGGCCCAGAGCGCCCAGCCGAGGCCGAACTGTTCAGCGAGCAGCCCCAGCGCGAGTGGGATCAGGCCACCGGCCAAGCCGAAGAGGTTGCCGAGCGTCATCACCGTTCCGCTTTGGCCGGGCATGGCGGCATAGAGGCGGCCTTTGAGGATGGCATACCAGCCCGCGTTGAACAGCCCCAGCAGCCCCACCAGCCCCAGCTTGGGCCAGAAGCCCGGCACCAACAAGAAGGCGGGGAACAGCCCCAAAATCACCGCCGCGCTGAGGCGCAGATAACGCACGCCCGCTACCCGTTCCAGCAGCGGGATCAGCAGCGCATCGCCCAGCAAGCCCACCCCCGTCCAGACGGCGACCGCCACGCCCGCTTCCGCTTCGCTGACTTGGACCACATCCACAAAATAGAGCGCCAGGAAGCCGAGCAGGATGTCGAGCATCAGATCAGCGAACTCTAATAGGATAAGCCAGCGTAGCACATCGCGGCGGCGTAGAGCGCGCCCGGCGGCGGCCAAACCGGCACGGAAAGTAGTCGCCGCCACAGCGGGGTCGGCGGGTGGAAAGCGTTGTCGCCAGGTGAAGAAGAGGATCAGCACGGTTAAGCCGGCCAGTGCCGCGAACAGTCCGCGCCAGCCCAGGCCCGCCCAGGCCGCCACGCCCAATGCCAACGGCCCCACCACCACCCCCACCGAGCCGGCCAGCGTCCAACGGGCCATGTTGTGGTCATGGCGCGTGGGGTCCAGGTCCATCAACGTGGCCTCGCTCAAACCGACAAACGCACCCGATGCGGGGTAGAGGACGATAAATACCAGCAGCAGCGCCGCGAAGTTGGGCGCGGCGATCAGCCCAAGTAACGCCGCTGCGAAAGCGACCCCGCCGCCCAAGATGAGGCTGCGCCGCCGTCCCGTGTCGGCCAAGATGCCGAAGGCCGGCTCGATGAACTCGCTCAACACCGCCGGCACGCCTAACAGCAAGCCGATTTGGACATAGTTCAGCCCTAAATCATCCCGAATCAGCGGCCAAGCCGCCTCGCGTGCGCCGAACACAAACTCGTCCAGGAACTCGATCACCAGCAGCGTCAGTGGGAAGACAGCGATACGTGCCCAGCGACGCGGGCGGGCGGGCAGCGGCGGGTTGGTCATGGCTACCCCTATCTACCAGGGCTTATGCGTTCTTGCGTTGCAGCGCGGTGGGCGGGCTGCGGGCAACCCGCGCGGACTGTGGGAGCGGCCTCCTAGCCGCGATGGAGCTTGTCCTACGCCGATCTACTCGTCTGCTACCCGACCTGCGCGGTCAGGGTAGGCTTTCGCGGCCAGGAGGCCGCTCCCACAATCCCAATCCTTCCGCGCCCTAAGCCCGCAGCCGCGAGAACGCATAAGCCCTGCCCTATCTACTGGTTCACCAAACGCCGAACGTGCGTGCCCCGTTCAATACCGGACCGGCGACACGCACTTGCAACTTTACACGTTTAGCCTGGCCCTTGCAACGGTCCCCTGCGTAGCGACTTGGACCCCGCCCGACTACGCGGTAGCCGGGAACTTGCCAAGCGCGCCAGAATCGGCCATAATCAGCACAGACCCACCGCCCCGCTGCGACCGGTATGCCTATGCGTCCGCCCGATCCCTTACTACAGACGAAACTCACGCCGCCCCACCCCACGCGGCTGCTGCCGCGCCCGGCGCTGGCCGCGCGCCTGGGCGCAGCGCGCCACCATCGGCTCACCCTGGTGCAAGCCGGCACCGGCTACAGCAAAACCACCGCGCTGGCAACGCTGGGCAGCGACGGGCCGTTGCTCTGGTATAGCATCAGCGAGAGCGACCGCGACCCGCCGCGCTTCCTGGCCTACCTGATCGGCGCGTGTCAGGCCGGCTTGCCCACCCTGTCCGACCGCGCGCACACCTTGTTGCAAGAGGCCGGGCCCGGCGGGTCGCGCGCCTGGGCCGCCGCACTCGACGCGCTGATCAACGCGCTCACGGCCACCCTGGTCGCACCCACGCTGCTGGTCTGCGACGACTATCACCTGATCGCCGACGAACCAGATATTGCCGCGCTGATCAGCCGCCTGCTGACCCACGGCCCCCCCTTGCTCCATCTGGTGCTGACCACGCGCCGGCCGCTTGCGGGGCTAGACTTACGCCGCTGGCGCGCGCAGGGCGACGTATTGGAGATCGGCGCTGCTGAGTTGGCGTTCAGCGCCGCCGAAATCGCCGCCTTGTTTCAGGACGTGTACGGCTACCCGCTGGCCGCCGACGATGTGACCACCCTGACCCGCCACACCGAAGGCTGGCCCATCGCGCTGCAAGCCGTCTGGCAAGGACTCCGCAGCGGCGCAGCACCCAGCGCCGGCGCGTTGCTGGCACAGGGCGCGGCTTCACTAGGCATCCTGTTTGACTATCTGGCGGGCGACGTGCTGGCCGCGCTGCCGCCGGATTTGGCCGCCTTCCTGCGTGATACCGCCGTGTTGCGCGAACTCACCCCCGCCGCCGTCCAAGCCGTCACCGGCATTGACGGGGCCACGCGGCTGGCGCGGCTGCGCGATCTAGACCTGTTTATCGTCGCCCTCGGCAACGGCCATTATCGCTACCATCACCTGTTCCACGAGTTTCTGCACGCCCAAGCCGCCGCCGATGCCGCCGGCACCGCCGACCGCCATCGCCGCGCCGCCCGCTTTTTCGCGGCGCACGACATGGGCGAAGAGGCGATTTACCACTGGCTGGCCGCCGGCGACCTGCCCGCCGCCGCCGCCGCCATTGAGCGCAACGGCGAGGCCGCCTTACGCAGCGGCTGGCTCGACACCGTGGCCCGCTGGATTGATGCGCTGCCACCGGCGGTGCTGGCCGCCCACCCGTTGTTACTGGCCTATCTGGGGGATGTCTACCGCCTGCGGAGTCGCTTCGATGAGGCGCTGGCCTGGTATGCACAAGCCGAAGCCGCCTGGCGCACACGCGACGACTCGGCCGGCATCAGTCGCGCCTTGCGCGGGCAAGCCCTGGTCTACCTAGACACCGTGCGCCCCAGCGAGGCCGAACGCTTTCTGGAGGAAGCCTTGCGTCTCAGCGACGGCTTGCCCGACCTCGAAGCCCGCGCCCGCCTGCTGGAACTGCTGGCCGAAAACAAGCTGAATATGGGCCAACCCGCCGCCGCCGAACAATTGCAAACGCAAGCCCGTGCGCTGCGCGAAGAGCGGCCCGGCGAAGATACGCTGAGTGTGCGCGTCAAGTTGCGGACCGGCCAATTGGATGCCGCCCAGCGCATCTTGGAAACCTGGGTCGCCGCCGAACGCGACGAAGCCGCGCAGGGCCAACGCCATCCGCCGCGCGCCCACCGCGAAACACCGCTGCTGCTGGCGCTGATCCACGCCCTGCGCGGTGCGGCGGAACCGGCCTTTACCGCCGCCGCCGAAGGGCTGGCCGGCAGCGACCGGCTTGCGTCGCCGTTTGTCACGGCGGTGGCCCACATCCGGCTGGGC
>JALYUO010000909.1 GCA_030853735.1 Chloroflexota bacterium | reverse complement strand
GGCGTTTCGTGCGAGAACGAGGTGAAGACCAGGAAGGTCGGGCGCGGCTTCAGCGTGATGTCGGCAAAGCCCGCTTGCCCGGCGCGATAGATCAGGTCGCCGTTGGTCAGCGCGCCGGGATTGTTGTCAATCACCTGCACACCGGAGTAATAGGCCACGGTGCCGATGTCTTGCAGGGCCACCGTCGCGCCGGGCGGCGCATAGCTGTGCAGCCACTGGCCCAGCGGCACCAGGGAGCGCAGCTTGGCTTGCTCGGCTATCGCGCCGTCGGCCTGGGTGCGCGGGGCCATGACCAGCAGATAGAGCGCGACGGCGGCGGCCACCGCCCCCGGCGCGGCGATGCGCCGCCAACCGGCTCCCGCCTGCCGCACGACGTAGCCGAGCAGCCAGATCAGTGGGCGTTGTGCGTAGAGTGCGATCAGTGGCAACAGGGGCACCATGTAGCGGATACCGGGATTGTACGACTCGGAGATGAAGTAGAGGAACGAGAGACCGGCCACCGGCAGCAACAGCAGCCAGTCGCGCAAGCCAGGCCGCCGCCCCACGCAAAAGCCCGCCACCGCCGCCGCGAATCCCGGCACCAGCAGGTCGCCGTAGGCTGAGTAATGCGCGCCGATGGTGAAATAGCTGGCAAGGGTGTGGCCCACCGCCGCCGGGTCGGCCAGCGTGCCGCCGAGCCGCGAGAAGAACGGCGCGGGCACCAGTTGGCCGAAATATTGCCCGCGCCACCAGTTATAGCCGAGCAGCGCGACGGTCAGCACGGCAAAGCTGGTCAGCCCCGCAACCATGCCCGGCGTTCGCCGCACGCGCTGCAGCGGGCTAGTGACCTGCCCCTCTGCTTCGTGCGCTTGCCGGGCGCGCCCCAACGCCCACAGCAGCACCATCAGACCGCTCGTGGCGACCGGGATCGCGCCGTCATGCCGCGTCAGGGTGAGCGTAAACAGCGCGACCGCCGCCAGGGGCCAGGGCCAGTTGCGCCCGCCGAGGCCCAGCCAGACCAAGCCCAGGCTGACCAGCAGCAGCGTGGCATACCACATCGTTTCCAGGCCGCCGCGTGCCCAGAGCGCATAGGGCGCGGTGAGCGCCAGCAGCGCCGGAGCCACCAGCGCCCAGCCCCGGTGGCGCACGATAGCGAGGCTTAGGCCGTAGACCAGCAGCAGGTTGAGCAGGCTGAGGGCGCGCCCGATCTGCGCCGCCCAGACCGGCAGATCCAGGCCCAAGCGCGCCAGCCCGGCCAGCAGCACAATCCAGGACAGATTGCTGTAGCCCTCAACCGGCGGGGTGGCGGCGTTAAACACCAGCCCGCGCCCGGCGGCCAGATTTTCGGCGTAGCGGTAGGTGATATAGGCATCGTCGGGCATATACAGCCCGACCAGGGTCTGCACCCAGAGCAGCACGGCGGCGCAGGCCAGCAGGCCCAGCAGCGGCCCCACGAACGCCGGCAGTGTTGTGCGAGTTGGCGATTGCATAAGGGCTATTATACCATGTCGGCAGGGTCGGCTGTCCAGCCGCCGCGCCGCCACATCGTATAGAGCGGTGTGTAGCCCAGCGCCGGCCAGAAGTGCGCGCCGGTCGGGTTGGTGGGGCGGTAGATGACCCAGGTGCCGTGCATTGCGGCGCGCGCCGGCGGGCGGGGCGCACGGCTCGCACACGCCTCCACCGTCGCCGTCCACAGCGCGTGGCCCACGCCCTGCCGCCGCACCCCTGCGGCGATCATAAAGTCGTGGATAAAGCCCACCGTGCCCGGCGGCAGTTGCGTGATCACTGCCGGGCCGCCCTCGTCGTGGTCTACCGAGGCCAGGGTGAACGCCTGGAGCGTGGGGTCGGCTACGCGATGGGCGACCAGCAGCACCCAGCGGCGTGGTTCGGCCAGCACGGTGCTGATCACATAGCCGAAATCTTCGCGCAGGCGGGGCGGCGGGCGGTCGGCATAGGGGTCGTTCTGCGAGTGGTAGGCACACAAGTCGGCGTACAGCCCGACAATGGCCGGCTTGTCGGCCCGCGTGGCCGGGCGGATCACCCAACCGGGCGGCGGCGGACCTAACCCCCCCGACCCCCCTTCCCTACGAAGGAAGGGGGGAGATAGCTGATCTTCCCCTAGGCTCCCCTCCCTTCGTAGGGGAGGGGTTGGGGGAGAGGTCGCCGGCGTACGCCCCTCCCCCTTTAGGGGAGGGGCGGGGGGAGAGGTCGTCGTCGGGCGGTATGCGAAGACCGAGGTGACGCGAAAGCCCAACGCGGTCAGCGCGGAGTCCAGACCGGCTCCCGGCGGCACCAGGGAGACGGTCCACGGCTCGCTCGGCGGCACAGGAGCCTGCGCCTGCACCGCCGCAAACAGTTGGGTGAACACCGCGCCCGGCTCTTCAGCCGCAGCGGCCGCGAACTGGAAAAACACTTCGCAAGTCAGGTGGCGTTGCGGCAGCCACATCAATTGCGCGTCCAGCGCGCCAAAGTGCCGCCACCACGCGCGCAAATAACCCACGATGCGCGGCGCGCTGCCCGGTTCAGTCCGCTCGGCCACTGCGACCCAGCTTTCGCGCAGGTGAGCATCTTCCTCAAGACTGCGGTCCGCCGCCCGCGCTGCCTGCGCCGGGTAGCTCAGGCGCGGGTCGGCAGCGTGCCAGCGCCGGTACTGGTCAGCCCGTAGCGCCGCCACGGCCGCTTGGTCGGCGCGGGTATAGGGGCGAGTGGTGGGGTTAGAAATAGCCTTGTGCAAGAATGTCTCGTTCTTCCGGCG
>JALYUO010000905.1 GCA_030853735.1 Chloroflexota bacterium | reverse complement strand
GGGTGAGGGCGGGGGGCGGGCCGGTGAGGGCGGCGGGGTGGGTGGTGAGCGTGGCGAGGGTGGTGACGAGGGTGGCTAGGGCCAGGCTGGGGTCGCTGGGAGTGGCCTGGGCGAGGTGGAATTGGATCTCTTGCAGTTGGGTTAGTCGCTCTTGTAGCAGGTCGCGGCGTTCGCGCAGCAGGGTGGTGATGGCCCGTTCGAGGTCGGTGAGGACGGCGTGATCGGCGACCAGCAGCAGGGGCAGGGCGTGGCGGTCGGCGGCCGCGACGGCGGCGGCCTGTTCGGGGGCGGTGAGGGCACCGCGCAAGATCAGGCCGGCGGCTTGATGTTCGGCCAACCAGCCGATCAGGTTGCCGAGATCAGGCGGGGGATCGAGGTGGTGCAGCGCGGCAACGGCGGCCAGGGCCAATTCGCCCACTTTGGGCGCGTGGAAGATGGGCGGGGTGGGACGCGCCGGCACCGGCCAGGTTACTTCGCGCTCCAGGCCCGCCGCGCCACCCAGCACCGTCGCTGCCGCTAGGGGCGTGAGCAGGGTCAGGATGTCGGCGACGGTTACAAGCGGCATCGGGCGATAAAGCGATCCAGCCACTGACCAGCGCGGCCAAAGATGCGTGCGGCGCGGGGACCGGCCAGCCAAGTGTCGGCGCGCTGGGCCAGATGTTCTAAGGATGCAACGGGCTTAGGAGTCGTCGGGGTCGCGGGCCGTATGCAGCTATCCAGCGCCTGCCCGGCCCGGCGCACGGTGCGCGTTCGCAGCAGGAAGCCGGTGGCGGCCACGGCCACCGCGCCCAGGCGGGCAAAGCCACGCAGCAGGCGGTCGGCCCAGCGGGCCAGGGGGTCAGCCGGCAGCGGGCGGCGCATCGGCGGCTCCCAGGCGACCCAACACACCGCGCACCAGGGCGGCCAGCCGGGGACCGGCGCTGTTGGCAACATCCAGCACGGCGGCGTGGGCAATCGGCGCGTCCCAGTCGGCCACGGCCATGTTGGTGATGCAGGAGATGCCCAGCACGCGCATCCCGCCGTGGCGGGCGACCAGCACTTCGGGCACGGTACTCATGCCGACAGCATCACCGCCCAGCAGGCGCAGGGCGCGCAGTTCGGCGTTGGTCTCGAAGTTGGGGCCGGGGATCATCATATACACGCCCCGGCGCAACGGCGGGGTCTGATCCGCACCCACTGCGGCGGCCCGGCGCAGCAGATCGGGGTCATAGGCTGGGTTCATGGGCAAGAAGCGCGGCCCTAGCGTCTCGTCATTGGGACCGATCAGCGGATTGGCCCCACCCCAGCCCATGAGATTGACGTGATCGGCAATTAGCATCAGGTCGCCGGGGCGGTAGTCGGGGTTCAGCCCGCCGGCCGCGTTGGTGACGACCAACGTGCCGACCCCCAACGCCCGCGCCACGCGCACGGGGAAAACCGTCGCGGCTAGGGGATGGCCTTCGTAGAAATGGAGCCGCCCCTGCATGACCAAGACCGCCGTGCCGGCCAGCAAGCCACAATGCAACACGCCCGCGTGCCCTTGCGCGGTGCTGACCGCCCAAGC
Organism: Chloroflexota bacterium; assembly: GCA_030853735.1. Lineage (GTDB taxonomy): Bacteria > Chloroflexota > Chloroflexia > QHBQ01 > JAICKM01 > JAICKM01. The sequence goes on along the minus strand of JALYUO010000905.1, from coordinate 1,116 downwards.
GGGGATGTCGGTGTAGGGAATGCGCGCCACTGCGTCTACCTCGGTCGCCAGCCCGCCCAGGCCGGAGCCGAGGATAACCAGCGCCTGGGGCTGAAACGTGGCGGGCAAGCGGGCGCGGAGAGCGGTCGCGGTGGTGGCGATGGCGCTGGTGAGGGGACTGCTCATCGGCCGCCCTCCTGCGGCGAGTAGTCGGCCATTTGCTCGGCCACTTTCAGGAAGCGGGCCGTGCGCGGTTCGCGTTCCAGCACATAGGTGACATAGGTACTCAGCGCCCAATCGAGTTCGGCCAGCACCGGCGGCGAGACGCGCACGCGGGCTACTTCGGGCCAAGCATTGCGCTGGATATGGCGCAGCATCTTGAAGGCCGTCACCGACAGATCGCGGGCCACACCGGCGCGTTTGCAGGCCGGGCATAATACGCCGCCCTGCGCCGGACTCCAGGCGTTGACCACTGGTTCCAGCGCGGTGTGACATTCGACGCATTGCGCCAGTTCAGGCCGGTAGCCGAGCAAGCCCAGCAGTTGCACTTCGTACCAGTGCTGCACCAGTTCAAGGGTTTCTGCGTAGTCCAGATAGCTCAAGCCGTCGGCCAGCAGCCGGTAGACGGCGATGTTTTCCAGGTTGTCCGGGGTCAGGCGGTCGATCAATTCGACTAGGTAGAAGGCGTAGGCAATGCGGTCGAGGTTTTCGCCGATGGGCCGGTGGGGGTCCAGCACCTCGCACTGGGTCACGATGTCGAGGTTGCGCGCCGTCGCGATCATCAGCTTGCTGCGGCTGAACAGTTCGACATGGCCGCTCATGTGGCTGGCCGGCTTCCGCACGCCTTTCGCCACGACGCGGATTTTGCCGCGCAGGGGCGTATAGATCGTCAGGATGTAGTCGGCCTCGCCGATTTCGGAGCGGCGCAAGACGATACCTTCGGTGCGATAGAGTCTTTCATGTAACGGCGTGACCATCGGGTTTCCTCTACTGGTGGGGTGTGTCCGGCACACCATTTCTCCCTGTATTATACCCGATCTGCTGCCTAGCGTGCTATAATAGAGGTAGACGATCTCCCCTCACCCCCTGCCCCCTCTCCCCGGCGGGGGCGCGGGGCAGAGGTAGCCAGAGGGCTAT
>JALYUO010000897.1 GCA_030853735.1 Chloroflexota bacterium | reverse complement strand
CCCCCCCCATCCGCTCTTGCCTATAGGTGCCCTACAGCTCAGACCGCCGCCGGCAGCACGCGGATCGGTGCGCCCACCACCAGCTCGCCCCCGCGGACCACCCCGGCATAGAGCCGGCTCCACCCCGGATGCGCCTTGCCCGACACGCGCCCAATGCGCCCGTCGGCAAAATAGGGCGTGAGGTTCGCGCAGGGGATCGCTTCAGTGGTGATCTCCAACACCACCGCGTCGCCGATAGCCAGGCGGTCGCCGGGGCGCAGCGCGCCCAAGTCAATGCCCTCGGTGGTCAAATTTTCGCCCGTCGCGCCCGGCTCAATGGGATGGCCCTCGGCTTGCAGCGCACGGATCTGTTCCAGGCTGAACAGGCAGACGGCGCGCGTGGGGCCGCCGTGGTGCCGCCGGTTGCGGTGCCCATCGCCGGCCAGCCCCAGTGGTCCCAGTGTCGCTTGCGGCACCGGCAGCTTGGGCACCCCGCCCGGCGAAACGTTGATCTGGGCCACGCGCCCCGTGGGTTGTGCTGTAGTCATGGGATCGCATACTCCTCGGCGCTACTGTAGCGGGATGACGCAGCTACCGTATATTAAGGAAACGGGGGCGGTCTGGTTGTTGGCTCTATTGCCCCGTGTGTCGGTGGCGCTGAGATAATAGTCCAGCGTGCCACTGGTATAGCTGGGCTTGGCACCACCCGGCACCGTAACGACCATATCGGCCGGCGCTTCGCTCTTTTGGCTGATGTCGATCTGCGTGCGGAACAATCCCGCTTTGATCTCCGTCAGCGCGACTGTGCGCCACGGTCCTACTTGCAACCTGCTATCTGTGCTGTGATACCGGTAGGTCAGACTCACGCCCTTCACCCCGCTAGGATCGCTGGCGTTGGCTTGCACCGTGAAGATGTGACCAGGACAGGAGCTATAATCCAGCGGATGGGGCTGGGCCGACACATTGCCGATCTGCGGTCCGCCCCTATCCGGCGTGGGTGTAGCGGTGGGCGTATACGTGGGCGCGGTGGTCGCGGTACGGGTAGGCGTGCGCGTAGGCAGGGGCGAGCGGGTCGGACGAGGCGTTGCCGTGGGCGTGGCGGTGCGCGTGGGCGAGCGGGTCGCTGTTACCGTTGCCGTCGCGGTGCGCGTGGTAGTTGCGGTCGCGCTGGGAAAAGTGGTCGCGGTCGCCGTGACCGTGACAGTCGGGCTACTGGTCGGCGTAGCGGTTGGGCTGACGGTCGGAGTCGCGTAGCGTAGCACCTGGAGCGTGCCGCCCTGCGTGGCGACCACCGCGCCGTTAGGGTCGGTGGCTTCCAACAGGTAAGCGACGGAGCCACTGCCGCTGCCCAAGAAGGTGAAGGCTAGGCTGTCGGCGCTGACCTGAGCGGCGTAGGGCTGGTCTGGGCTGCCCACCAACGGCACGATCAGATCCCCTGCCGGGTCATTGCCGGCGCTGCGTCGGAAGCGGATGTGGACTCCGCCGCCGGAAGCCGCGCCGACGAGCGTCGCCTGCACCAGAATCGTCCCCGCCCCATCGCCGCAGGGGCCGTACCGCACCGGGTTGGGTGCGACTGTAGCCTGCACGATGCGGGGCGGCGACACAGTGCGCGTGGCGCTAGCAACGGGTGGCGGTACACTGCCGGCGGGCAGCGGCTCCCACAACCCGCCGGTATAGAGGATCGCGCCCCCGCCCACCGCGTCCACACAGCCTGTGCCGGCCACGATCACGGTGCCGCCGGCGAAGCGTTGGATCGTCCATAAGTCGGCACAGGGATCGAGCGGCTCACCCAGCAGCGCCGCCAAGTCGGGCCGCGCCGCGCCTAGCCTGGTGGCTGGTAGCGCCGGTAGGCTGCTGCTCTCCCAGCCCCGTTTCTGCATCCCCCCACTGGGAATATAGATGGCGTAGAGCGTGGCCTGCTCCCCGTCGTAATACAGGCTGCCGCTCTGAAAGCGTTGCGCGGTCGCCGCCGTCCACCGGACGGTGTGTGCCGCCTCCACCGGACAGCCCAAGCGCACGCGAGTCACCGCATCCAACCCCGGCAAGGCCACCCGGTCGGGCGGGCAGTTGCCCACGTCTGTGATCTCCGACGCGACATCCAATCCCGGCCCGCCGCCGTAATAGCGCCAGATGCGGCGGGTGTCGGCATCAAGCGGGTAGGGCGTGCCCAGCACACCTTGTGGGTCGAAGCGCACCTGCGAGTGTTGCAGCGCATCGGGCAGCGTCAGCGTATAGCCGGCACCGGCCGTCGAGGTGATCACTACGCTGCCGCTGATCACCGCCACCTGCACGCTGCCGCTGGCATCCAGCCCCACGCTAAAGCGCGTGCCCACCGGCTGGATGCGGATTTTCGGCGGCGTGCCCTCACCCACCCTGACCTCGATCTCGCCGGCGCTGTTGCTGTTGAAGTGATCAAACAGGGCGTAGCTGGCTTCGAGCAGAAAGGTGATGCCCAGACCCGTATCGCGTTGCACGCGCACCTGTCCTCCGTCGAGCAACCGCAGCCGTGTGCCCCCCGTCGTCAGGCGCACACTGCCTGTCGGCGCGGCGCGGATCAGGTCGCGGTCATAGCTGGGTGCAGCCGGCAAGACCGCCCCATCAATCGCTACACAGTCCTTATCGTCAACGCCCCGGCAAACGGTGCCCCCCCCGCGCACGCTGCTGTCTACCATGCCGACGGTGGGGGTGACAACCGGACCGGGGCTGGGCGTGGGCGTGTTGAACACGTCGCAGGCGCTAATGGTTACGATCACAGCGATCAGGCTGCCTAATATGGCGAGATACCGCGTGCCGCGCATAGCTGCTCCTTCTTGCTTGGAACATACGACCCCCTATGCTAGTATAGCACACCACTGTGTGATCGTCAGGATTTTGCCCATGCCGACCGCACCCCTCATCCCCGCTGCTAAAGAGAGCGGGGG
>JALYUO010000885.1 GCA_030853735.1 Chloroflexota bacterium | reverse complement strand
CGGCCTGGTGGCTGGCGACGCGGCGGCGGCGACCGGAGTGGCAGTCGCTGGCCGGGGCAGGGCTGGCGACGTTTAGCGGGCGACCACGGGCCAATTTTGAGCAGGCGCAGACCGGCGACCCGGTGTTGCTCTATGTGGCGCGCCCCGACCGGGCAATTCGGGCGGTGGGCATCGTCACTCATGTGGGGGGCAGCCCAGTGGTTGCGGACGGAGTGGCAGACAGCGAGCGGCCAGTAGGCGGCGACGGGGCCACCCCGACGGGCAAAGAGCCGTTGCATATCGAGGTGCAGTTTGCCTTCGAGGTGCCTAATCCGTTGCCGTGGAGCGAGATCCAGGCGGTGCCGGAATTAGCCGAGGCCGAGCCGGTGAAGCAGCGCAGTAGCGGCACGTTGTTTTATCTCAGCCCCACGGATTATCAGACCCTGCAAGCGCGCATTATCGCGCGCAACCCCGAATTGGCCGCCGCGTTCGCCGCGATTGACTCCGGCAGCGGCCTGCCGCTGGACGCGGATAAATATGCCGAACTCGCGCCGTTGCGCCCGCGGGGGCTGCGCGAAGCAGCGGCGGGGTATCCGACGACCTCTCCCCCAACCCCTCCCCTACGAAGGGAGGGGAGTTTGGATCTGGCCGGCACTTCGGGGAAGGGGGTGGGGGGCGTTGGTTCGGCGTTGCCGGCGATCCGCAATCTGGCGGAGTTGCAGGCGTTGACGGCGCTGCCGTTGCCGTTGCTGGAAGAGGCGCGCGATTTGCTGGAAGATACGGGGCAGATCGTGTTCCATGGGCCGCCGGGCACGGGCAAGACGTGGCTGGCGCGCGGCTTGGCGACGCTGGCGGCGGGCGACCCGGCGCGGGTGCAGGTGGTGCAGTTTCACCCGGCGACGACTTACGAGGATTTTATCGAGGGGCTGAAGCCGAGCGTGGATGCGTGGGGCCATGTGACCTACGCGGTGCTGCCGGGGCTGTTTGTGCGGCTGTGCGCGCAGGCGCGGCGCGACCCGGACCATCATTATGTGCTGATTATTGACGAGATCAACCGGGCACCGTTGGCGCGGGTGTTCGGCGAATTGCTCTATGCGCTGGAGTACCGGGGGCCGCAGGGGACAGTCGAGTTGGCGGTGTCGGCGGGGACGGGTGGGGCGGTGCAGCCGTTTTATGTGCCGGAGAATTTGCTGATCGTGGGCACGATGAACAGCGCAGATCGCAGCCTGGCCCTGGTGGATTACGCCCTGCGTCGGCGCTTCCGCTTCCTCGAAATCGAACCGAATGCGACGGTGCTGGACGGCTGGCTGCGCGAACATGGCGCGAATGCGCGTGCGCGCGAAGGGTTGCTGCTGCTGTTCGGGGCGGTGAATGCGCGCCTGAGCGAGGCGTTGGACCCCGATCACCGGCTGGGGCATAGCTATTTCATGCTGGACCCAGCTGACGCGGTGGCGTTAGACCGGCTGTGGCGCACGTCGATCCGCCCGCTGATCGCCGAGTATTTTATCCCGGCGGCGGGCGAGATCGAGGAGTACCGGGCGCTGTTCGGGGAGGCGGCGGCGGCGCTGGATGGGCGTGGCGGCTGAGGCGGGGAGCCGCCTGAACGTGCTGACGGTGGGCGAGTTTGAGAGCGGGGAACTGGCGTTGCCGGCGGCGGCGGTGGCGCTGCTGCGGAGCCGCTATGCGAAGCAGATTGCTGTGCAGGCGACCGATGTGCCGGGCCGCTATCGGGTGAGCGCGCGGGGTTGGGTGGGGCGCGTGGGATTGCCGGGCGGCGGGCTGCTGGTGATCCGGCCTAAAGTGCCGCTAGGCCACCTGTTCACCATGCTGACGGCGGACCCGCGCTTGGCCCACTTTGAGCAGCCGCCGGCCGACCTCGCGCCCGATCCCGAAATCTTCAGCTTTGTGCTGGCCGCGTTGCTGGGGCGCATCGAGGGGTTATTGCGGGTGGGCCTGATCCAGGGCTATGTGCCACAAGAAGAGGATCTGCCGTTTGTGCGCGGGCGGATTGTGCTGGGGGCGCAACTGCGGCGACACGGCGACTTGCTGGCGCGCCATGTGTGCGCGTATGCCGCGTTCACGCCGGATACGGCGGAGAACCGCGTAGTGGCGGCGACGCTGCGCCTGCTGCCGGGCCTGTTGGAGCCGGGCGAACGGGCCTTAGCACGCAGGGCACGCGGCTTGCTGGCGCGCTTTGCCGAGGTCACGCCGGTGGGGCGGGCGGAGGCGTTGGCGCTGTTGGCGCGCATCACGCTGCACCGGCTGAACCAGGCGTATGGGCCGGTGTTGGGCTTGTGCCGCTTGGCCTTGCACCACCTGACGCTGGCCGAGGCGGCAGGACCGCATCCCTTCGCCTCGTTCCTGGTGGAGATGCCGCGCCTATTCGAGAGCTTTGTTGCGGCGCGGCTGCGGGCGGGGTTGGGCGCGCATGGGTTGCGCGTGGTGGCGCAGCAGCATGACTATCTGGACGAGGCGCGCCAGGTGGGCATCCGGCCTGATGTGCTGGTCTATCCGGCGGCGGGGACCACGCCGCTGCTGGTGCTGGATACCAAGTATCGCCGTTTGGCCGCCGGCGACCCGACGGATCTGAGCGCGGACTTGTATCAGGTGAGCGCCTATTTGGACCGTTATGGGCTGCGCCAGGGGGTGCTGGTCTATCCGCAGTTCGAGGCGGCGGCGACGACGGCGCTGAAGCTGCGCGGCACGCCGAAGCACTTGCATATCGCGACGCTGGACTTGGCTCCGGGCAGTTTGCCGGCGTTCGAGCAGGCGTGTGGGGCGCTGGTCGCGGCGGTGGCGCGGCTGGCGCTGGGGGGCTGAGACGATTCTGATCCGCGAAGGGCCGCGAAGACGCGCGAAGACGACGAATTGATCCGCGAAGGGCCGCGAAGACGCGCGAAGAAGGACGACGACGATAGTGAGGGGTTGGGTTAGGGGTTTTATGTGGTGGGGTTGTTGCTGGCGGTTTGTGAAATGATAGGAATTATAGGCTAAATAATTACGTCTCCTTAATCTTCGTGCGTCTTCGTGGCCCTTCGTGGATCAAACCGTCTTCTGCGCGGATCACAAGCGTCTTGAGAGTCTCTGAAATTACACGCTACAGGAGGAGAATCCTTATGTTTGGGCCGCAACTGCCGTATTATGTCAAGGACACGGGACTATTTGGCGAGGGGGTGCTGCACTGGGCGGCGGAGGCGTTGCCGGGGCTGCCGGGTGCGCCGGCGGGCGGCCAGGTGGTGGGGCCGATGGCGGCGGCCATGAACGCTATCGCCGTGAGTTGGACCCTGATGCGCCGTGCGATGCGCGAGACCGACGACGGCGGGCGCAATTTCGTGCGTGATCTCTACCGGCGGTTGGGGGC
>JALYUO010000871.1 GCA_030853735.1 Chloroflexota bacterium | reverse complement strand
GCCTATGTACGGGACCGCTTGCGGCAGCGGGCGACGATTCCGCCGTTGGCGGACTTGGTGCGGCAGACCGCCGCCGCCCTCAAGTTAACCCCGGCTTAATGCGCCCCCCTTTTTTGAGCAGATACATATATAAGGCATTAGGCTTTGTCCAAATTGCTAATGTTCCGCAGATAACTGTTAGCATACTATGAGATTTACAAAGAATAGTAAATAATAAGGCAGAAGTGAAGAAGAGGGTAGGAATTTCAGCGTTTCCTGTTGCAAGCCCTAGTGCTCCTGGTGCCAGTAAGATAAGTGGCAATAAATTACTGTGTATTATGGTATGAGTCAAGATTCGGATTAATGGACCTATAAACAGCAAGCTGCCCACACCAAAGGTTATGCTTATGATCCAAAATGAGATGTTTAACGGTACTAACTTAGGTGTCAGCATCAAGAGGTAAGCTAATAAAGGGTGAAACCATAAACTAAGAGGATCTTGATTTTTCCATTGATAACCTAATTCTGCATTCCGTAAATAGAAAGCACCATCTACTGGGGCACTAACGGGAGGAATGACTTTAGGAATACCAAATAAAGGTTCATATTGTGACCAAATAGGATTCACAATAAACAGAATGACAAATGTAGCGAGAATTACTGTGAGCGTAATATACCGTATCAACTCAGTAAATGGAGATTTCATTGGCTAGGGGAGGCTGTTAATTGATCAAGCAAATAAGGCGATCCATAAGAGGAAATTGTTTCTATCACTCCAGTGAGCTTCTCTGGACCAGAGACGGATAGATACCGACCGTGAAAAGCCTGTGCGTAGCGGACAAGAACTTGCTGGTGTTCATTGTCTAAAGGACCAACACTGATAATGATAACATCTAAATCACTCTTGACGTGCGACGCACGTCCTTCAAGTATACCACTTGGTAATTGTGGATCACATTTGCTGTTGTTACCTGATGTGATGATAATTAACTTGGTTGATCCGTCTAGCTTAGAAATATCATCTTGAATAGCAGCTAAAACAGCAGCAGTGAGTGAACTTTGTCCACCCGGATGAATTTGTGTGAGACTAGAATCCAATGTACTTTCTATATCTGGATACATCCTTGGCGGAAGAATTTGTTCTGTATCTTGACAATCCGACGTACTGTTTTCACCTCCATATACACGTAGTCCTATTTGCGTGTGAGGAGACGCTGAGGCAGCGGCAGCTTGTACATAAGTCCGCACTGAGGCAAAAAGCGGTGCCATTTGGTCAGTAGCATCAATGACATAATACACTGTTGAGGGTTGTAGCACAGCCCGTATCCAAGCGGCAGTTATGGCTAATATAAGTCCGAGTACTATAAACCCAAATATCCACCAGTATCTAATTCGTGTTCCCTGATAGGGTTTGATTTTGATCAAGGGCTTCGCGGTTGTCGATGAAGTTTGTGCTAAGTTGAGATCTTCTCCTTTAATACGAGCTACTACAGTACACAGCTTAAAATTGTTAGGTCGTTCGGCTATGGCTCCATCCAGTAGCTTATTGAGTTCACCGTAGGATTCCAGATTGTTTATCAGGTCAAAAACGGCATTCGTTAAATTATCTGTGTTTGCCATTTCCAGCAGATTGCGACCCACCCGAAAGTACACCATCTGCTTCAAGGCTTCAATGTCCCGAAAGGCATCTAGCAGCGCATCGCGTAGCTCTCGCGCTTGATCGGGCGGTAGAACAGGCATGGGCAACAACTCGCTTTCGTCATCGGGGCGGCAGGAATGTACCGGTATTATACACCAATTCCGCAAGTGTTGTGGCGACCAGCAGAGATCGAGGTACGGCAGGCAGCGCCGAGCGGAGCCGCCTCCTACGAATGCGGAATGCGGAATGCGGAATGTGGACCAGTATCGCTGTCCACGGTCGCTGGTGGAACCACCTCCTACCGCCGACCCTCAGCCACCGCCCGTCGCGTCTCAGCCTGCGAAGGCAGGCTTCGTAGCCGCGACTTTAGTCGCCCCAGCTATCTGCCAGTGACCGGTTTTGCCGGTTGCGAATCTCGACCAATGCCACCGGCACCCCGAAGGTGCTTCGCACAAACAGATCGGCGGTGCGTGTTGCTCTCGCGGTGCCCCCCTTGGCCCGCCAGTATACCCCAGGTGCCGGTGGGACACCAGCAGGGGCAAAGCCCGTGCTTCGCCCCTGCTGGTAGTGCTTAAATCTTAGTAGTCCGACCAGAGTTTTTGTTACATCCCGCCTGATTCGCCCCTCCAACAAGCGCAGCAAGCAGCGCTGCTACAGCATGACAAATAGGGCGGGTTGGCCTACTTAGTGTGTCAGCTCGCTTTGCGCTCCGGCGGCTCTAAGGGGCGGGTGGCGCGCGGGCTGTGGCTGCCCAGGCGGCTCAGGACCGCCGCGCCCACGCCGATGAAGCCGAGAAAGTAGGCCAGCGGCCCACCCAGCCAGGGCAACACGGCGTTGAGGATCGCCAGCAAGCCGGCTACCATGCTCATACCGACCACCGCCGTCACCAGCAGCGACCCTTGCGCGGCGGGCAGGTGGCCCGATTCGGCCAAGCGGCGCCCCGCCCATAGGCCCGCGACCACCAGGCCATAGGCCCAGGCCAAGCCGGCGGCCAGCCAGAGGAAGGGCAACACCAAGATGCCGATTACCGTGATCGTCAGGATCAGCGAGGCCAAGCCGACAACCGGCAGCAGAAACACGCCTGTGACCACGCCGACGGCCACCGTGGGCCAGGGCGCGATCTCCAGCGTCGTCACCACCCGCCCGATCTGCTTGGGCGCGGCCAATATCAGCAGGGTGCCCAGCCCGACAAACACTACGCCTAGCGCGAGGTTGCCCAACAGCCGCAACACGCCGCCCAGCAGCCCGCCGTCGCTATCATCGGCAGGGCCGGGCGCACCGTCATCGTACAGCTTGCCGGCCACTTGGGCCGCCGCATCGCGCTGGATTTTACCGTTAGTTACATGGACATCGTGGCCTATTCGGGCGCTCGCCAGCAGCGTTACATTGCCGTTGAGCGCGATCACATCATGGCCGACTTTGCCCCCGATAGTGATCGCGCCGTTGGTCGCAATGACATCGTGCTGCACTTCGGCTCCGGCGGGCACTTCGATGTTACCTAGCGCGGCGCCGGCATTATGGGCGATAACCTCGCCGGGTTGCAGGATCAGATCGCCGCTCGCCACCACGCGGTCGCCGTCGCCGGTCAGGGGGATGGGCAGGTCGGTACCGGCGTGTACTGCCGGGTGGCTACTCTCGCCGGCGAAGCCGAGCAGCAACGCACATACCAGTAACGGCAGTAACAAACGATGACGACCCGGCCCAAAACGCGCTTTCATGCCAACATCTCCTGCTGGGCGCGGCGGGCAAAAGCCGCGACGATCCGCCACCACAGTGCGCCCAGTACCGATACAGCGGCCGTTGCCGCTCCCGCCACCCACGGATCAATGCTGGTAACCAGATCGGCCAGCACGGTCCAGGTGGCGCCGACCCAGGTGCGGACGCTTTCGCCGTGCCCGCTCAGGGTGAGCGCGCTTTGCACGCCCGCCGGCAACGGCAGGTTGCCAACCGTCCAAAGCATGGCGGTTAGCATCAGCACCGCCAGCGACAGCGCCCCAGCCACGCTGAGACCACCGAGATAGAGGCCCATGCGCCGGCTATAGAGCGCCCGGAATTGGTCCCACAGCCCCGGCAAGCCCCGCGGCTGGACCAACGCGGCGGTGCCCGGCAGCGGCACGCTGCGCCCGCTGATCGGGCCGGTGGCGTGCAGCTTGATCGTGGGCCGCCCACCCTGCACCGCCACGCGCTCACGCTCCCAAAGCGAAGGGCGCACGGCGGGGGTCAGGGCGACCCGGCTCATGACTTTGGCTGCGAAGTCTAGCGACGGCGTGACCGGGTGGCGGGCCGCTTGGCGCAGCACGCGGTCGGCTTCACGCAGCGCCGTCCAGCGGGCACGGCACGCAGCACAGCCGGCGAGATGGCTGTCGAGGCGGGCGGCAGCAGGCGGGTCAAGGTGCCCATCCAGCCGCAGCGACATTAGTTCATGGGAGGCTCGGCAGTACATTGGCGGGCGCTCCTTTCATGCGAATGGTATCGGCCAGCATTTTGCGGGCGCGGTGCAGTTGCGTTTTGACGGCGCTTTCTGATAGCCCGGTCATGGCGGCAATTTCAAGATAGGATAGGTCGCGGAAGTAGCGCAGCACCGTCACCAGCCGATACTTGGCCGGCAAGGTGTCGAGCAGGGCGCGCACCGTTTCACGCGCTTCGGCATCCAGCGTGCTGGCTTCGGGTTCGGGTTCGGTGCTGGTGGCCCAGATTTCGACACTGTCCAGCGGCACCGAGATGCCACGCCGCCGCCGCAACAGGTCAATACAGTGGTGGGAGGCAATGGACAGCAGCCAAGTCGAAAACTTCCGCTCGCGCTGGAAGGTGTGCAACTGGCACCAGGCGCGCAAAAAGGCATCTTGCGCCGCGTCTTCGGCTTCGGCGGGGCCGCCCAGCATCCGGTAGCACAGATTGTAGACCGCGCCCTGATAGCGTTCGACCAGTGCGGCGAAGGCCGTTTGATCGCCGGCCAGCGCCCGCTCGATCCAGACGCGCTCTTCCGCTTGGGTCGCGTTCTCGACGGCGGGCAGGGCCGTCACACAGCTTGACGGAGCCACAAACGCCGGGGTATTCGGATAGGCAACAGCTATGGTCATCTCCCCATCGTCTGCTTGGTGGGCACTATCGCGGGCCGCTACGCCTCTCTCATCCACCGAAGCGGTTCCTTTCATGCCCTATCTACGCAAAAGGGGCGCGGGGGGTTACACAACTGACCAATTGCGGCGGAAATCGTCCCAACGGACCGCCCTCAGCGGTGGCGCGGGGCCCGCCGCCACGCACGGGTGAAGGAGACCAGCGCAAGAAACCAGACTAGACCCAGCCCGCCCACCAGCGGCACCATAGGTCGGTAGGCTTTGGGCGCGTCGCCTTCGATCAGCACATAGGTATCTGGGCCTACGGGGTCGGCCAAGGCCAGCGCTAAGACCTGTTGCGCGGCATCGGCGTGCGGGGCTTCGTCGAAGCGCACCAAGCGTCCAACAAACGGCACAGGCTGATCGCCACCGGCTACTGCGGTCGGCGGCGTATGGATGTCGTCGGTCAGGATAAACAGGTGAATCGCGCCTTCTTTATCCGTATAGCCTTGCACCGGCACCCAATAGGAGGTATGCCCGTCGCGGTGCAGCGCCACGGCCCGGTCTAGCTCGGCTTCGGCCCGCAGCACCGTGAAGCGCCCGTTCAAGCCCATCTTAGCGAGGGTGCGGCTGCTGTAAATGGTATGGGGCTGATCGTCTTGCAGGGCGTAGGAGGCCGGACCGGAAAAGCCCAGAATCAGGATCGTCGTGACCAACAAGGCCAGCCCTTGCCCGATCAACCGCCATTTACGGCTCTCCAAAATCATAGCGCTGTTCCCCTCCGCCGCTGTGTCAGCAACTATCATACCACATACTAGCACAGACCGCCGAGCCGCGCATCGGGCTTTGGGCGGATCAGGAGCGCGGTTCGCTTGCGCGCCAGCGGGCGCCGGCAAACGGTGATCAAATTGATTGAACAAACCTTGAATTAACTATTGACAAACTTATAATCTTGTGCTATGATAGCCCTGTAAGCACGAGAGGGGTTTGGTAACACGAGCCTCCGCCTGCTGACCAATGACACAGCGCCAGATTCACCCTCTGGCTTGCCTAGCTATCCGTGCCGGGCAGGGTCTCATCCCCGGTTGAGTTCCCTGCTTGGCTCCTTTTTTGCCCCACTGCTAAGTTCAGCCGAGACATAGGCTGTAGTGGCGCGGCTTGCTGCGCTCGTACTTGTTGTTGCTAGGCCGAAATCTCTCCTGAACTTGCTTCCCCCGCGGGGTGCGGCGTATCTTTTGTGGACAGTAGCGCGCCGGCTCCTCGGCAAAATCTTGACGCAATCCCTAGTAGCTGGCAGACGGGACTATCTGGTGTATAATGGGGTGTAGTGCTGACAAGCCGCCGACTGACGACCGCGACCAGGAGGGCCACCGTGACTGCATCGGACTATGACGAACCCTTTGGCTGGTGGGGCTGGCACTGGCAGCCGCCCCAGCCGCTCTCGGTCGTGGAACTGCTGGATGCCCAGAGCTTTGATGCGGAGACCCTAGCCCTGGTCTGGGCGCTCCTGGCGCGGCGCGCCAGCGTCATCGTGGGGGCGGAGCCGCCGCTGGCCGGCAAGACCACAACACTGACCGCGCTGCTCGATTTCTTGCCCCCCGCAACGCACCCGACCTACCTGCACGGTCACTACGAAACGTTCGAGTTCGCCGCCGACCCCGCCACCGACCCACAGCAGGTTTATATGCTCGCCAACGAGATGAGCGACCACTTGGCGATCTATTTTTGGGGTGCGCGCGTGGGGCGGCTGTTCAGCTTGCTGCCGGAGGGCTACGCCTTCGGCTCGACCATTCATGCCGAGACGGTGGAGGAAGTGCTAGACATCCTGACCGCTCCGCCGCTCAACGTCCCCGACCGGCTGATGCCCGGCCTGAATCTGGTTATCAACCTGGTCCTGCGCCGGCAGGGTGGACGCACGATTCGGCGCTGCTCGTCCGTACACCTGCTGCTGCCGGGCGATGAGCAACATGGCGTGCGGGCAGTGCCGCTCACTCGTTGGCAGGCGGAGAGCGATACACAAACCCACCTGTATGCCGAACCGCCCGCCCAGGCTGCGTTGGCCGACTGGACCGGCAGCGACCCGGCAGCCTTCGCCGCCGAACACGCCGCCCGCACCGCCTATCTGCGCGCCTTGCAGGCGGCGGATGAGCGCGATATTCCCGTGGTCCGCCGCCGCTTGGCTGCGTTCACGTCTACGGCTAAATCTAACGGCGCAGAGTAACCGTACTCTTACGAGAGACGAGGCCAAAGTTAAACGTGCAAAGTTGAAAGTGTCATGCCCATACCCTGGCCGCAACTTTTCACTTAGCTTGTAACGTAGAAGATCCCACTTTCAACTTTCTACTTGTTACTTTTCACTTAGAAATGGATGGAGCATGGATACGATGACAAAGGCCCAAACAGTCGGCGCACTGCGAGCCAGTGGCTATCAGGTGCTGACGGTCAAAGAAGAGATGCGGAAGAATCTGGTAGGTCGCCTGCACGATGAGGGGCCCCTGTTCCCCGGCATCATCGGCTACGACGACAGCGTGATCCCGCAGATCGAGAACGCGATTCTGTCGGGCCAGGATATTATCTTCTTGGGTGAGCGCGGCCAAGCCAAGACGCGCATTGCCCGTGCGCTGGTCACGCTGCTAGACGAAGAAGTGCCGGTCGTCGCCGGGTGCGAGATCAACGACAGCCCCTACGAACCGATCTGCGCGCGCTGCCGCCAGTTGGCCGCCGAACTGGGCGATGACCTGCCGGTGGCGTGGCTGCCGCGTGATGCGCGCTACGGCGAAAAGCTGGCAACCCCCGACATCACTATTGCCGACCTGATCGGTGAAATTGACCCGATCAAGGTGGCCGAAGGCCGCTACCTGTCTGATGAGCAAACGATCCACTACGGCCTCGTGCCGCGCACCAATCGCGGCATTTTCGTGATCAACGAGCTGCCCGACTTGGCCGAGCGTATTCAGGTGGGCCTGCTCAACATCCTGGAAGAGCGTGACGTGCAGATTCGTGGCTACAAAGTGCGCCTGCCGTTGGATGTGTATCTGGTCGCCAGCGCCAACCCGGAGGACTACACCAACCGCGGGCGCATTATCACGCCGCTCAAAGACCGCGTGGGATCGCAGATCCGCACGCACTATCCGCGCACCATCGCCCATGAGATTTCGATTATGGAGCAGGAGCGCGCCTCCTATAATATCCCCGGCATCGAAGTGACGGTGCCGGAGTATATGAAAGAAGTGGTCGCCGAGCTGACCCACCAAGCGCGCAAGCATCCCGACATCAGCCAGCGGTCGGGCGTGTCGGTGCGCGTGAGCGTGTCGAACTACGAAAATCTCCTCAGCAACGCGATCAAGCGGGCGATCCGGCTGGGCGAAAAGCAGGCCGCTCCGCGCATCAGCGATCTCGAAGCCCTGGCGACTTCCACCGCCGGCAAGATCGAGATCGAAGCGGTGGGCGATGCCCGTGAAGATAAAGTGCTGACCAAGTTGGTGCAGAGCGCGGTCAGCGCGGTGTTCAACCGCCACTTCACGGTGCATGATTTCGACGAACTGCTGACTCGCTTCCAGAACGGCATGAACCTCGAAGTGTCCGACCGCATGGCTTCGATGGAATATGTTCACAAGGTCAGCGAGATCAAAGCGATGCGAACGGCCCTCAGCAAGCTGGGCGCGCAAGGCAACCCGGCGGTCGCCGCCTCGGCGGTCGAGTTCGTGTTGGAGGGCTTGCACCTGAGCCGCCGCCTCAACAAAGACAAAGCCGCCGGCGCGACGCGCTACCACCGGTAGGCGGTGAGTGTTGAGTGTTGAGTGTTGAGTGTTGAGTGTTGAGTGCATTTTTGCTGGCTCAACGTCCACAACTAAACACTAAACACTCAGCACTCAACACTCAACACTAGAGGAACGTTATGCCTGGGTCTTTTATTTACCGTGACTGGGACGGCACGCAACAGATCCTGCCGTTTGACGGCGAGGCGGTCATGGAGGCGATCTCCGATGACTTGCTGGCCGACGGGGATCTGCGCCGTGCCCTGCGCCGCCTGATGCAGCAGGGCTACCAAACCCGCGACAACGAACGTATGATGGGTTTGCGCGACCTAACCGAACGCCTGCGGGAGCGCCGCAAGCAGATGCTGAAGCGCCACGACATGAGCAGCGTGATGGACGACATCGGCAAAAAACTCGAAGCGATCATGGCGCAAGAGCGCAGCGACATCGAAAAGCGGCTGGACGATAGTCGCCAACAACTGGCCGAGCGCCAAGCCAAGGGCGAGGTGGGACCAGACGACGAGAATCTGCAAAAGATGCTCGAAAACATGGCCGCCAAGCGGCAGCAGCAACTGGATCAGATGCCAGACAGCCCGGCGGGGCGCGTCAAAGAACTGCAAGACTACGATTTCATGAGTCCGCAAGCCCGCGAACAGTTCCAAGAGTTGCTGGCCCAACTGCAACAGCAGATGCTCAACCAGCAGTTCAAGGGCTTGCAAAACTCGATGCAGAACATGACCCCGGAGCAGCGCGCTGAAATGCGGAATATGCTGCACGATCTTAACCAAATGTTGGAGGATCGGGCGGCGGGCAAAGAGCCGAAGTTCGCGGATTTCAAAGAGAAATACGGGCATTTCTTCCCCAAAGACATTGAAAATCTTGACCAGTTGATGGAGCATCTGGCCGCGCAAATGCAAGCGATGGACTCGCTGATGCAAAGCATGAGCGGCGAACAACGGTCGGAACTGCAAGAGCTGATGAGCAGCCTCATGCGCGACGAGCAGTTGCAAGCTGAGTTGGACCAACTGGCCGCCAATATGCAGAGCCTGATGCCCACCGAGGGCCAACGCTACCCCTTCTCCGGCGACGACCCGGTGACGCTGCAACAGGCCATGAGCATGATGGAACAGTTGCAGCAGATGGAAGAGCTAGAAGGCCAACTGGATGCGGCGCGCTACGGCAGCGGGGTAGACAACATTGATGCCGAGAAGATGGCCGACCTGGTGGGGGCCGAGGAAGCTCAGGCGCTCAAACAGTTGCAAGAACTGGCGAAGCTGCTGGAAGAGGAAGGTTATCTCGAAAATAACGGCGGCAAGATGGAACTCACGCCGCGCGGCATTCGCAAGATCGGCCAGAAGGCGCTGCAAGACATCTTCGCCGTACTGAAACGGGATGCGTTCGGCAAGCACACCACCCACCACCAGGGGCGTGGCGGCGAACGCACCGACGACAGCAAAGAGTACGAGTTCGGCGATCCCTTCTACCTCGACCTCCAGGCCACATTGCGCCGGGCGGTGGCGCGCGAAGGCGTGGGCGCGCCGGTGCATCTCGATCCCAAAGACTTCGAGGTGTATCGCACCGAAATGCAGACGCAAAGCGCGACGGTGCTGATGCTCGATATGAGCCGCTCGATGCTGTTGCGCGGCTGCTATCTGGCGGCCAAAAAAGTGGCCCTGGCCCTCAATCACCTGATCCGCACGCAGTACCCGCGCGACACGATCTATATCGTCGGCTTCTCGGCCTACGCCCGTGAACTGAAAGCCGAAGTCTTGCCGCAACTTGATTGGAGCGAGTACGAGTACGGCACCAACCTGCACCACGCCCTGCTGCTGGGCCGCACGCTGCTGGCACGCCACAAAACGCCCAACAAGCAGTTCCTCGTCATCACCGACGGCGAACCGACCGCGCACCTACAAGAAGGCCAGTCCTACTTCAACTATCCGCCCAGTGATCGCACCATCCAGGAAACCTTGCGCGAAGTGGTGCGTTGCACCCGTGACCGCATCGTGATCAACACCTTCATGCTCGAACGCAACTACGACCTGACCGATTTCGTCAACCAGATGACCGCCATCAACAAAGGCCGCGCCTTCTACGCCACGCCCGAAGCCCTCGGCGAGTACATCCTGGTAGACTATGTGAACAGCAAGCGCAAGCATATCAAATAGCGCGTATGGCGTGTTGCGTAACCCAATGAGCGGCGTGCTGGACGACCAAGCCGGCACGCTGTTCGCCCTTTCCACCACCAGTGTAGGAGGCGGTTCCACCCGGCGCGGCCGGCCCTAGCATCGTGCCGGCCGAGCCGGCGCATTAGCTGACGGGAAACATCGAGCTAGGCGCACATCGCCGGGTGGAACCGCCTCCTACCGTCCGGCCTAGCGGCGATAGTGGTAAAGCATGGTATAATAGGCTTGTGTATTCCAGAGAAGGGTCGGGGCGGGAAACGCTACACCCTAGCCGACAGCAAGCCCTGACAAGGTCAAAAATTGAAGAAGGAGGCAGCAATGAAGAGTGGTGCAATCACGCTGAAAGTAAGTCCCGATGGACAAGTTGACTAGCCGGAGGAAGTGTTGCTGCTGCTCCAGGCCAATGGCCCGGTGCAAGTGATCGCCTATGTGGGCGAGGAAGTCTATGAAGAGCCTACCGAAGAGGAATGGTTGCGGGCGGCGGCAAACGAGCCGGCCTATGCTTTCTTGCATGACCCAGAAGAGGACATTTACACCATTGCCGATGGGAAGCCCTATCATGGCGAAAGGTGAACTAGTTCTGGTGCCGTTCCCCTTTGATGATCTCTCTGCTGTGAAGATACGCCCAGTTCTCTGTTTAACAGATCGTATCAGTTCAAAAAAGGGGGGTAGGCTGCCCAAGCAGCACTACCATCCGGCCAATTGTGTGCCTGAGTATGCGGCGTAGCGGGGGCAGTGCCCAGCTTTACCCCCCTTTTTTGAACTGATACAACAGATCCTATAGGAATTTACCGGAACGTGGTGATCGCTTTCGTTACCAGCCGTGTACCAGTAGATTTGTTACCTAGTGATCTGGTGCTAAGTAGAAATCAGTCTGATTTACCTAGATTGTTCGCTTTTTACCAAGTAAACTATAAGGAGGTTGAGAGATGAGGAGCAATGTATTCGATCTAAAAGTGAGTGCTGATGGACAAATCGAATTGCCGTTAGAACTTGTGCAGTTTGTCCAGGCTAACGGTCCAGTGCGCGTGATTGCGCTTGCAGCCGAGCAAAGCGATGCGGAGCCTACAGAAGAGGAATGGATGCAGTTCCTTCTCAATAATCCTGCTTATGATTTTCTCAAGGATCCCCGTGAGGACATTTACACCATTGCCGATGGGCAATCCTATGATGGCGAAAGATAACCCTGCCCTATTGCGCTGCTGAGTGCTGCCCTATGAAACCGCTGCCCGCCACTAATCCATGGACCGCTACCAACCTCCGCAGCCGGCTGCGCGTGGGCTTGGACGGCGGCAGCGTGGACCAGCTGGACGCAGCCTTGCGCGGGCTGGCGGTGGGCATCGTGCTGGCCCTCAGCTTGGTCGGCTACAAATACAGCCCGCCGGCAGGCTGGGTCTTGCCGTTCCCGGTGGCTCCGGCGATGGTGGCGTTGGGGCTGGTGCTGTACAACGTGGCGGTGGTCACGCTGCTGGGCATCCCCTGGCGGCAGCGGCCCGGCTTCGTCCTCTTTGTGCTGGATTGGATGGTCGTCACCACCGCGATTGTGTTCACCGGCGGCTTCAACAGCCCCTTCCTGGTCCTCTACTACGCGCTGGTCATCGGCGCGGCCCTGCGGCTCAACCTGCAACGCACACTCGTCTTGGTGCTGGCCTGCGCGGGCGTGTACACGCTGCTCAGTGAGACAGATCTGCGGGCCAGCGACGGCACCGGCGGGCACCTGCCGGGGCTGGTGGTCGGCGTAACGTCGCTGCTGATGGTGGCCTTGACCGCGCTGGCAATGCGCCGCGCCGTGGGGGTGGAGAACGACCGCCTGCGCCTAGAACAGCAGACCGCGCAACGCTTGGCGCTGCTCAACGAACTGACCCGCGCCGTCCTGAGCGCGTCGCCCGACTCGGCGGCCTTGCTGCGGACGGTGGCGGCCATTGCGCCCGACGCGCTGGGAGCCGACTGCGGCGTGGCGGTGTTGCTGGACCGCCAGGGTCGCCCGCAACAGGTGGCCGCCGACCAGGGCAGCGCGCCCGATCTGCCACCAGGCGCGCTGGCGTTGGCGCTGGCGGCGGTCGCGCAGGGCGGGCCGGTCGTGATCGAGGATGTGACGGGGGATGGGCGCGGGGCGGATTTGCGCGTCTGCTTGGGCCGTGTGGCAACAGTGGTCTGCGCGCCTTTGCTGCTCGACGAGGAACCGGTCGGCGCGGTGATCGTCGGTAGCTACGAGGCGCGCCAGTTTCGCCCCGCCGATTTGAGCCTGCTGACCGCTATTGGCCGCCAAGTCGGGCTGTCGGTGCGCTTGGCCCGGCTCTACGACTTGGAGCGCGATAAAGCCACCGAAAGCGCAGCCCGTGAACAGGGCGAACGCGACCTGCTCAACACGGTATCGCATGACCTCCGCACGCCGCTGACGGCGATCAAAACCGGCGTGAGCGGGTTGCTGGCCGGTGATGCGCCGCGCCCGCCCGCCGAACTGCGCCTGCTGCAAAATATTGACCGCAGCACCGAACGCCTGATCTTGCTGGTCAACGATCTGCTGGACATGGCGCGCTTGCGGGCGGGGCGCGTCACTCTAGCCGAGGAGCAATTGGATTTGGCCGAAGTGATCCACGAAGCCGTCACGACACTGCGCCCGCTGGTCGAAGCGCGCGGCCAGACCCTGACTCTGGCCCTGCCGGCGGGCGTGTTGTCGGTTGCCGGCGACCGTCGCCGCCTCGAACAGGCGCTGTTGAACATCCTCTACAACGCCAACAAATACACCCCCAGCGGCGGCACCATCACCGTGGGCGCGACCGCCGAAGCGGCATCGGTGCGCGTGTGGGTGCGCGACAGCGGCCCCGGTATCGCGCCCAGCGACCAGCGCCGCATCTTTGAGCGGTTTTATGTCGCCCCCATAGACGGCGGGCGCAGCGACGCAACCGGCCTGGGCTTGGCGATTGCTCAGTCGCTGGTCGAATTGCACGGCGGGCAAATCGGCGTGGAGAGCCGGCCCGGCGCGGGCAGCTTGTTCTATTTCACCGTGCCGGTGCAGAGTGCGGTGTGTGACGTGCGGAATATGGAGTATGCCGATGCCTGACCCGGCCACCGTCTCGATCCGTGTCGCCGCATTGCTGGAGCGACCGCGCTACCTGTCGGCGCAGCAAGCCGAAGATGTGTACCGCGCCGGGGAGACGTTGGCGCTGGGCCTGGACATCGCGCTGGCGGCGGGCGTGAAGCGCACCCAACTGATCGCCCAGCGTGTCAACCGGCTGTCCTTCCGCGAAAGCTGGACCCCGCCGGGCGACCTGGATCGCTGGGAGGCCGCCATCATGCACCACGAGGGGCTGCTATCCCCCGACGAGTCGGGCGCGGCTCGGGGCACCGTCGGCGTGCAGCGGCAGATCGCCGACGGCACCGCGCCAACGCGCTTCCCACACCTACTGGGCCACGCCGCAGCGCCCTGGTACTACGTGCCGCGCAGCTTCGCTCGCCCGCTCTGGCTGCCCGAACCGCAAGCCCAGAGTCACCTCACCACCGGCCCAGTGGACCTGATCTCGGTCGGCTCCGTCAACGCGCTGGCCGCCGAACTCGAAATCCTGGCCGACTTCCTGACCGCCCACGGCTTAGATCCGGCCACCTACTTTCCCGCCGCCCTGCTCGAAGCCACCGCGCACAGCCTGGAGACCGGCCTGCCGATAATTCTGAGTTCTGAGTTCTGAATTATGAATTAACGACCATCACCTAACACCTAACACCTGCTACCTAACACCTGCTACCTGCCTATGAAAATCCTGATTGTAGACGACGATCCCGACGTAGTAGAAGCCATCACCCTCTCCTTCGGCTTGCAATGGCCGGAGAGCAGCATTGTGGCGGCCGGGGATGGACGCGAGGCGCTGCGCGTCTGGGACCGTGAGCGGCCCGACGTGGTGCTGCTCGACATTGGCCTGCCCGACATGGACGGCTTCGAGGTCACGCGCGCCCTGCGTGAACGCTCCGATGTGCCCATCCTGATGATCTCGGCGCGCGGCGAAGAGATTGACAAGGTGCGCGGCCTCGAACTGGGGGCCGACGACTATGTGACCAAGCCCTTCGGCTACCTGGAACTGTCGGCTCGTATCCGCGCCGTCTTGCGCCGCCAGCAGTCGCCTATTCCCCCAGCGGGCGGTGGCCTGTTCCACTCCGGGCCGGTGCAGATCAACTACGCCACGCACGAAGTGAGCTTGCGCGGCAAGCCGGTCAAGCTGACCCCCACCGAATACAAGCTGCTCTACCAACTAACGCGCAACACCGGCCAGATCCTGCTGCACGACCAACTGCTGACGCGCGTCTGGGGGCCGGAATATCGTGGCGAACTCGATTACCTGCGGATCTATATCCGCCGCCTGCGCGAAAAGCTGGAAGACACGCCGCAGACCCCCACCCGCATCCTGACCGAGCGCGGCACCGGCTACCGCTATGTGCAGGAGGCTGCCGCGTAGTCGCGCCGCGCATCGCCCTGGACACCACCTTTGCCGGGATCACCGCCGGCGGTGTGGGCCGCTATTCGCGGGGCTTGGCTGCCGCCCTGCGCGATCTGCGCCGCCCTGATGGTACACCGCTGCTCCAAATCGGCGTGTTCGGCCCCGCCGCCCATGCCTTGCCGCCCGACCCGCCCAGCCGCTTGCGCCGGGTGCGCGATTTGGCGCTGGAAACCCCCCTGGCGACCCATCTATGGCTACCCGCCCGTCTGGCCGCTTTCCACCCCAGGCTGGTCCACAGCACCGCCTTTGTCGGGCCGCTGTGGGGGCCGGGGCCGTTGGTGCTGACCTTCCACGATCTGATCTACCACCATCAGCCCGCCGACTACGACCGGCTCTGGCGGCTGGTCATTGAGACGCTGGCCCCGCGCGCTCTGCGCCGCGCCCGCGCCGTCATCGCCATCTCGCAGGCCACCAGCGATGACCTCGCCCGCACCTATCGCGTGCCGCGCCGCAAACTGCACGTCGTGCCCATCGCCGTGGACCCCGCTTTTTTCGCGCCCCACAGCCCCGCCGCTATCGCCGCCCTGCGCGCCCGCTACGGCCTGCCGCCGGTCTACCTGCTGCACACGGGCGGCCTGGTGCGCCGCAAAAACCTGCCCCTGCTCTTGCGCGCCTTCGCCCGCCACTGCGCGGCCACCGGCGACACCAGCACCGTGCTGGCGCTCACCGGCCAGATCGCCCCCGGCATGGCAGGCGGCCCCGAACTCGCCGTCGCCCTCGCTGACTCGCCGGTGCGTGCCCAGATTCGCTTGCTCGGCCACGTACCCGGCCCCGACCTACCCGCCCTCGTCGCCGGGGCCACGGCGCTCGTCTACCCCACGCTGTGGGAGGGCCAGGGCTTGCCGCCGCTCGAAGCGATGGCCGCCGGCACGCCCGTTCTCGCCTCCACCACCCCTGCCGTCGCCGAAGTCGCTGCCCCCGCCGCCCTGCTCGTCGCCCCCACCGACGAAGCCGCCTGGGCCGCCGCCCTCACCCGCCTGCTCACCCACCCCACCCTGCGCGCCGATCTCACCGCACGCGGTCACGCCCACGCCGCTACCTACACCTGGCCGCTGTGTGCGCGCGCGACGCTGGCGGTGTATCGGGCCGTGGCACGGGGCGCTGGGAGCCGGGGCGACTAAAGTCGCGGCTACCGCTACGAAGCCCGCCTACGCGGGCTGCGATGTGCAGTGACTGGGGGATCGTCTGTAGGAGGCGGCTCCGCCCGGCGCTGCTTGCCTTACCCCGATTTTGCGGGTTGTGGTGGCAGCACAGGGCGACTAAAACTCGCGGCTACCGCTACAAAGCCTGCCTTCGCAGGCTGCGACGTGCGGGGCGGGGGCAGGGGTCGTCTGTAGGAGGCGGTTCCACCCGGCGCTGCCGCCTTACCCCGATCTTGCGGGTTGTGGGCGGCTCCGCCGGGCGATGTTCGCCCCACCCTGATCCTGGGGTTGTGGGCGGCGGCTCCGCCGGGCGATGCTCGCCCTACCCCAATCCTGGGGGTTGTTGCAGGCAGCTTTGCCCGCCGCTGATTGCCCTACCCACCGCGTCTCAGCCCGCGCAGGCGGGCTTCGTTGCTGTAGCCGCGACGTGAGTCGCCGCGTCTCCCACGTTGCGCCGTGGCACGGTTTTTGCACCGCCTACAGGTGGTTAGTACCTATTTTATGCTTATTCTCACATGATCTAAACCGATTACAGGGGCGCAACGTAGGAGAACAATCCAATGGCTGATGATATGAAGCGGGTGGTGCGCGACGAGCAAACCATCGTCGCCGGCGCACCGCAAGAAACCGTAGTTACCCAAACCCCTGCCGTGGTGCCGGGCGCGGTGCCGGGCGTGGTGCCGGTGGTGCAGACCACGGTCGCCACCACCCCCGCACGCGGCGATCAAGTGGTGTCGCACAGCGTGGCCGAGTCGGTGGTAGACCCGGCCGCCGAGCGCGCCGCCGGCGTGGACTGGTTGAGCCGGCTGATCTGGTTCGTGGTAGGGCTGATCGACATTCTGTTGGCGATCCGCTTTGTCTTACTGGTGGCCGGGGCGGATCAAAACGCCGGCTTTGCCCAGCTGATCTATGGTGTGACCAACCTCTTCGTCGCCCCCTTCGCGGGGCTGTTTGGCCGCGCCATCACCTATCCCGGCGCGGCGGGCACCGGCGTGATCGAGTGGGAATCGCTGGTCGCTATCGTGGTCTGGTCCCTCGTCGGCTTCGGCCTCGCCAAACTGGCCGACCTGCTGCTGGGCACCAACCGCAACCGTGGCGTAGTCGTCAACGACATCAACCGCAATACCCGCATCTAACCGACTTCCTACCCAGCCAGAGGGCGACCCCGCACACGGGTCGCCCTCTTTCGGCATCCCCCCGCCCGCACGGGGCGACT
Organism: Chloroflexota bacterium; assembly: GCA_030853735.1. Classification (GTDB taxonomy): domain Bacteria; phylum Chloroflexota; class Chloroflexia; order QHBQ01; family JAICKM01; genus JAICKM01. Next base: position 153 of record JALYUO010000871.1, on the reverse strand, counting down.
AAAGTCGTGGCTACCGCTACAAAGCCTGCCTTCGCAGGCTGCGACGTGCAGGGACTGGGGCAGGGGTCGTCTGTAGGAGCACGGAGCGACTAGAACTCGCCGCTACCGCTACAAAGCCTGCCTTCGCAGGCTGCGACGTGCAGGGACTGGGGT
>JALYUO010000849.1 GCA_030853735.1 Chloroflexota bacterium | reverse complement strand
GCCCAGTGGTGCGCCGCCCATCCCGGCGCGGGTTTGCCGCCGGTGCCGCAGCACGCGATGTGGTTCCGCCTGCACCGGCGGCAGAACCTTGCGGAACCCGTTACCCCCAGTGTAGAGAAGGATCTGTGATGGCGAACTCGAAACCGCTTAGTAATCGTGTGCCCCCCGATCCACCGGCGGCTGCGCCCGCGTCCGCGCCGCAGGCCGGGGACACGGATGGATTTTTCGCGTTTATGGCCCGGAGTATGGCTGGGGGCAATCTGGCCGTGTCCAGTGGCCGCACCCAAGCCTTCAAGGAGGGTTGGATCAACAGCGTCGCCCAAGGCGCACGGAAAAGTGGGCATCTGGTAGCCGACCAAGTGGCCGGCATCGCCCGCAAGGCTCCGCGCAGCCGCAGCATCCCGCTCACTTGGCTGGCCTATCTCGTGCTGGTCGCGGTCGGTGGCTTCGTGGGCATCCAACTGTTGCTCGCCGTCGCTACCTGGACTGACGACCGGCTGACGACCCTACAGTATGGCGACCCCCGCACCACCCACTTGACCGCCACGTTCGGGTTCGCCGAAGAAACGCCGTTACATCCCACGCTGATCACCGCAATCACCCAGCCGGGAGCCGGCTATCTGTTTGTCGTGCCCGGTGGCCGGGTGGACAAAGCCTGGGCGTGGAAACTGCCCCTCCCCTTTGACCTGGATGGCCGGCAGCCGTTGCACCTGAGTGCGGTGGATGAAGACCGCGACGGCTACCTTGACCTTAACATTTGGTCCGGCACGAACGCGCAGGCCATTTACCTCTTTGACAGCGGCAAGCAAACGTTGCGGGAGCTGACCCCCGCCGAGCGCACGCGGCTGGGACTGGATACGACTCCATGACGCGGCGGCAGCGCGCGATCATGCTGATCGTGGGGCTGCTGGCGGCGCTAGGTGGGCTGTGGAGCCATGCCGGGCACCCAGCGGGCCCATCGCCTCGTCTGGGCCACCGGCGGGCCGGACGACGCGGCTAGGCCGCGCCTAGCCGCGCTACCCGCCGTCGTGGGCACGGTCCCCGCTGCTGTTGTCGTCGCCCCCGATCCCACCCGCCCGGCCCGCGCCCCTCATACGCCCGACTATCAACTGCTGGCCCCGCCCAGCGTCAGCGCGGCGACGATTGACCGCGTGCTGGCCCAATACAGTTCTCCGGCGGCGGGCAGCGGCGCGCTGTTCTACGACCTGGGGGTACAGTACGGCATTGACCCGGCCTACGCGCTGGCCTTCTATATCCACGAGAGCAGCGCCGGCACTAGAGGTGTGGCTCGCTTCACCCGCAGTATCGGCAACGCCCGGCGACTCCCCCCGCTTCCCTCCACCGAGGGGGCGCGGGGAGTCGCCGGCCCCGCAAAATCCGCCTAAAGTCCTACCACCCACTACGCCTACCGACCGACAATCCCTACATCGCACGACGGATAATTACTCCGTCTACCGACTCATACCATTCGCCCGTTCTGCGCCAAACCCCCCCAAATGCCCCGCAAAAACATAATACCTTCAATAATCATTGAAATTCGCGCCTTTTTTCGCCTGATCGATACAGAGCGCGTAGAAAATTATGCCTAATACAAGCCTTAAAATTTTCGAGGTCCTCTAACCCCCCTCCCCAATGTCATTATATTTAGAGGGGTAAAAATAAGGAGCCACCGGCACCCGTAGTCTGTCAACGGCCAACCTGCCCCAGGTAAGTAAGCGCAGTAGTAGCGCACGGCGTGCGCGGGACCGACGCAACTAACCTGCCACATGGCCGCAAAATCCGTCGCGGCCCCGGCGCAACCAACCTGCCACATGGCCGCAAAATCCGTCGGGGATTGTTAAACAACCGCCCGCCCGTAGCGTAAAAAAGCGTCAGGGCAGAAGGGTGCAGCTGGCAGCAACTGCGCCATAGCCATGCGACCGAGTGGGTTAATGACGAGGTCAGTTTAGCCACGATTCGGCAGCGGTTAGGCCACAAGCGGATTTAGACCACCTTACGCTATGCAGAACAAGCGGACGCGGTGGCGGATGCCGAACTGCGGGAGCGCCAACGCCGCCGGAACCGGGCGCGCTAAATGTGGCGTAGCCCCGCGAAGCCGGCTCGGCGCTGTCTAGCCCCCGAAAACGAAGGGCCGCGCAACCACCCGTCAGCCCCAACGGCGGGTATCCGCACAACTAACCCGCCGCGCCCGGTGCATACAGCCCCCATGACAACCCCTTTGCGGTGTCGTGGGAGCCTTATTTACGGTTCTGCAACCCCCTCCTACCAGCTCCGGCTTTCCCCTTCACACAAAGACCCGCCCTCGGCCACATCGGGCCGAAGGCGGGTGGTTAGCGCAGACCTCGCGGATTAGCTGGGTGCGCTGACGATAAGCGGTTTGCGGGGGAGGACCGCGCCGGGCTGCCAGGGGGTGCCGAGCAGCGGTAGCAGGTAGCGGTCCAGCCCCGCCAAGCCGGCGACCTTCCAGGCCAAGATAATCCCGATGCCCAGCGCCAGCAGGATGGGGTTGCTGCTCGTAGACCCCGACAGCAGGAACGAGAGGTTCATCAGGATGCCGCCCATGGCCGCGATGCCCACCAGTGCGCCGGCAATCAGCCCCAGCCCGACTGCGATTTCGCCGAAGACGATGACCTTGCTGAACCAGACATCGGCGTGGTTGTCAATAAGCACTTGCAGGAAGCCCCGCCACCACTCATAGCTGATCGCGCCTCTGCCGGTCTGGGCGTTGATCGCGACGGCTCCCTTCCAGTAACCGAGGATGCTGGCGCTGCTATCCATCCAACTCGCACCGGTCTGGCCGAAGAAGGCGGGTGCGAATTTGTGCAGGCCGGCTTCCAGGAAGTCCCAGCCGATGAAGAGGCGGAGGGGCAGCCAGAGCGCAGCGGCGCGCGGGTCGGCCAGGAGGAAGCGGGCGACCGCCGGATCTTGCACCTGGTGGGGGGCTGGGGCCGGCGCGGGCGTGGGGTCCACTTTCAAGCCGGCGCGATAGGCGGCGAAGGCAGCCAACCCGCCGACGACGAGGGCCATAATTGCGCTTTGCCAGTCGAAGCTACCTTTGGCGATGGTGATGCCGCTGAAATCGCCGATGACACTACCCATGGCATTGCCGAAGAACAGGCCGAGCACTGCGGCGCTACCGATGAGAATGGGAGAGGGTTTACCGTTCATTGTCGTTTCCTCCTAAATACGTGGGACCGTGTTGATTACGGGCCGGTCCTGCTCGCTCAGAGCCATCTTTTATCGCTACATGATTATTATAGCGGGGCGGAGTAAGAGGAGGGGTGGCGGCAGGTGTATATCGCATGGCACCGGGTGTCAGTTTGGTGAATAAATTGCCACCTACCTGTTTATTACCCCCTGTTGACCGCTGGTAACCCGGTTTCCCCCATGCCCCGGCTACACTTACACCACCCGCACCTACAGGAGGCAGCGGGCTACGGCGGCGGCGTGGAGTTCCGCCCGAAAGTCCGGGTGGGCAATCGCGATCAGCGCTTTGGCGCGCTGGCGGACGCTCTTCCCATACAGCGCGGCCACCCCGTACTCAGTGATCACGTAATGCACGTCATTGCGCGTCGTCGTCACCCCGGCCCCCGCATCCAGCACCGCGACAATCCGCGAGACTTGCCCCTGTAGCGCCGTCGCCGGCAGCGCGATGATCGGTTTGCCGCCGACCGAGCGCGCCGCACCGCGCATAAAGTCGGCCTGCCCGCCCACCCCGCTGTAAAACCGGCTGCCCAGCGAGTCCGCGCACACCTGGCCGGTCAGATCGATCTGTAGCGCCGAGTTGATCGCCACCATCTTGTCGTTGCGGCTGATGGTGAACGGATCGTTCGTGAAATCCACCGGACGCAGCTCCACAATAGGGTTGTCGTGGACGAACTCGTACAGCCGCTGCGATCCCAGCATGAACGCCGCTACGATCTTACCCGGCAGCAGCGTCTTGCGCCGGTTCGTAATCACCCCGGCCTCGACCAGGTCAATGATCCCATCCGATATCATCTCGCTATGGACCCCCAGATCCCGTTTGTCGGCCAGCAAGGGCAGCACGGCATCGGGGATCGCGCCGATCCCTAATTGCAGAGTGGCCCCGTCGTCGATCAAGCCGGCCACATGGTGCCCGATTGCCGTATAGATCGGGCTGGGGCGGCCCTGCGGCAGTTCGGGTAACGGATAATCCACGATCACGCAGTGGTTGATGTGACTGAGATGGATAAACGAGTCGCCCCAGACGCGCGGCATCTGCGGATTGATCTCGGCAATCACCACCCGCGCACTCTCGGCGGCGGCTTTGGTCACCCCGACCTCGACCCCATAGCTGCAATAGCCATGGGCATCGGGAGGCGAGACCGCGATCAGCGCAACATCAATGGGCAGGTGCCCCTCCCGAAACAGGCGCGGGATTTCGGATAAGCAGACCGGCGTAAAGTCCGCCCGGCCGTCCTGCACGGCCGGACGCACGTTGGGCCCGATGAACAGCGCGTTGACGCGGAAGGAATCGGCTAGATCCGGCGCGGCATAGGGAGCCTGCCCAGCCGTGAGAACCTGGATGATTTCGACACCGCGCAGGTCGGCGGCGCGGCGCACCAGTTCTTGGGCGAGGACCAACGGCGCGCCACAGCCGCCGCCGATGTAGACGCGCTGGAGCGACTGCACGAGGGCCAGCGCCTCGGCGGCTGAGGTGAGCTTGCTGTGGAACTCGGCCGGCCAGTGGCTGGTTGGGTCCCGATAGGCCCGCACGGGGAGCCGGGTGGCGGGCATATAGGCCGGCTCGTTGGTTGGCGTAGTGGCCGGCAGCGGGTGATCCTGGATGACCCCTTGCGCCAGTAAACTGGTTGTGCGCGCCATGGTAGTTCTCCCTCTCGCAACAAGTGTAAACAGTGGTCGGTAAATACCCGCGCCCTAGAGCCTGTTATGCACTTTCCAGGCGTGGGATAGCTGCCACAACGCGGTGTCGTAACCTGGACACAAACCTGCGAGAGTCAGCAACCAGGCAGCTAAAACCCATAGTATAGTTTATGGGTACTTATCAAAGATGTTGATCGAT
>JALYUO010000848.1 GCA_030853735.1 Chloroflexota bacterium | reverse complement strand
ACCCAGCACTCAACACACAAGCCAAGCGTATGGGCACCGTGATCCGCGCTGAACCATCGGGAGTGACCGTGTGGCGGCTCCACACCGAACAGGAAGAACGCCTACCCTGGCCGCAGTAAAGCGGGCGGTGCCTAGCCGTCCTTGCGCTGTAACCGCCCGGTGAGCGTGGCGGCGAAGTAGGATCGCGGTTGCAGGCGGGCGAACAGCGACGGCGTGGCGCTAGTGGTGATGCGGATCGCGTCGCCGTCGGCTAGGGCGACGTGCTGCTGACCATCCACGGTGAGGAAGGCCGCATCGTCGGTGGTGATGTCGAGTTCGATTTGGCTGTCGTCGGGCAGGATCAGGCTGCGAATGATCGTCAGGTAGGGCGCGATGGGCGTGACCACGATGCAGCGCAGTTCGGGGTGCAAGATCGGCCCGCCCGCCGCCATCGAATAGGCCGTGGAGCCGGTGGGGGTCGCCAGGATCACCCCGTCGGCCACATAGGTCGTCACCTTTTGCCCGTTGACCATCAGCGTGCAATCTACCACGCGCGACAGCGAGGCGCGGCTGGCGACCACATCGTTCAGGGCATCAAACTGGTGGATCAGTTCCTCACCGCGCCAGAGTTCGGCGTGCAGCATCGAACGGCGCTCCACCCAGTAATGGCCCGCCAGCACCTGCGGAATGCGCTCCTGCACCACCTCCGGCCCCAGTTCGCTGAGGAAGCCGACGCGACCCAGATTGATGCCCAGCAACGGCACTTGCAACGGGGCGGCAATGCGCGCCGCCCGCAGGATCGTGCCGTCGCCGCCAAAAGCAAAGATCAGGTCCAGGCCGTCCTCAATCGTCCACACAGCGGGGTCCAACGAGTCGGGGCACGCAACGGTGGTCACGCCGGCGGCGTGCAGCAGGGCTTCGACTTCGGCAGTCACCGCCGCCGCCGTGGAGATCGTCGGGTTGGCGACGATGCCCACCCGTTGCACGTCGGTCATGTGCCCTCCTCAGCGGCAGGCACCGCCAGTACCTCCGCCACGGCCGCGGGGAGGTTGAGCGGCACCCAGTCGGGCGGCGGTGTGCGTTCCAGATAGGCCAGGAACTCCACATTGCCCGCCGGCCCCCGGATCGACGAACGAGCTAACCCAGCCAGGGTCAACCCCTGCGCCGCGAACTCGCCGGCCATCCGGGCGAGGACCGCCCGATGCACCGCCGGGTCGCGCACCACGCCGCCTTTGCCCACCTGCGTGCGGCCGGCCTCAAACTGCGGCTTGATCAGCACGACCATCCAGGCGGTCGGACGGCTAACGCGCAGAAAGGCCGGCAACACTAGGCTGAGAGAGATAAACGACAGATCGGCCGTCACGAGGTCCACCGGCTCCGGCAGGGTTTCTAAATAGCGCACATTGGTCTCGTCCAGCACAGTCACCCGCGGGTCGCTCCGCAGCTTCCAGGCCAGTTGGCCGCTGCCCACGTCCACCGCGTAGACCCGCGCGGCATCGTGCTGCAACAGCACATCGGTGAAACCGCCGGTCGAAGCCCCGGCATCCAGTGCGACCGCCCCGGCCACCCGCGCTCCCAGCCCGAACGCCGCCAGCGCCCCGGCCAGCTTAAAGCCGCCCCGACTGACATACGGCAACGCCGCTTTAACATCCACGGACACATCAATGGGGAAAGCCATGCCCGGTTTATCGGCCCGCTGCCCACCGGCGCTGACCACGCCGGCCATAATCAAGGCCCGCGCACGCTCCCGGCTCTCGGCTAGGCCACGCTCCACCAGCAGCAAATCCAGGCGTTGTTTCGCTTTCGCCATCGCTCCCCGCCCTTACTGCGCGGCCTGGGCCAGCAGCGATGCTTGGCCGCGGCTGTGCAGGTGGCAAATGGCAATCGCCAGTGCGTCGGCGGCATCGTCGGGCTGCGGGATGGTTTCCAGGTTCAGGATCATGCGGACCATGTTCTGCACCTGATCTTTGGTCGCTTTGCCGTAACCCACCACGGCCTGTTTGATCTGCATCGGCGTGTATTCGGCAATCGGCAGGCCACAATGCGCCGCCGCCAGCACGGCCACCCCGCGCGCTTGGCCCACTGAGATCGCCGTGGTCACGTTGCGGCCAAAGAACAGTTCTTCGATAGCCACTACGCCCGGCTGGAACTCACGGATCAGCTCGATCAAGCCATTGTACAGGCGGGGCAACCGCTCAACTAGCGGCATATGGGCGGGGGTGCGGAGCGCGCCGTATTCGGGCGTGGACAGGCCGGCCATACTCAGCCAAGCGGCCCCGCTCGGCTCCGCGTCGGGCGTGGCGCTGTGGCCCACCAAGCCATAGCCCATGATCGCCGTACCGGGATCGATGCCCAGCACCAGATCCCGGTTGATGCGTTCTAGGGGATAGAGAACGGTGGACACGCCGGCCTAACCGAGCGTCGCCATTTGTGCGTCGCTCAGTTCCAAGTTACTATAGACTTGCTGCACATCGTCCAGGTCTTCCAGGCGGTCCACCAGTCGCAGGTTCTGCTGGGCCTTGTCCGCGTCCAGTTCGACCGTCGTTTTGGGCACCATCGCCTTTTCGCTGCCGGTGACGTTAAGGCCCGCCGCGTTCAGGGCATCAGTCACGGCCTTCAGGTCGGTGAAGTCCGTATACACGTCCAGCGTCCGCTCTTCGTCGTCGCGCTCCACATCCTGCGCGCCGGCATCAATGGCGGTCAGCTCGGCTTCGTCCATGTCGCCTTCGGGGTCCAGTTGCACCGTGATCAGGCCCATCGTGTCAAACATCCAGCCCACGCTGCCCGACTCGCCCATGCTGCCGCCGCCGCGCTGGAAGGCGGCGCGCACTTCGGCCACCGTGCGGTTGCGGTTATCGGTGAGCGCCGACACAATCAGCGCCGTGCCGCCGGCCCCATAGCCCTCGTAGGTCACTTCTTCCCAGGCTGCACCGCCCGCCGCCCCGCCCGCGCCGCGTTCGATAGCGCGCTTGATGTTTTCCGCCGGCATCGATTCGGCACGCGCCCGTTGCACCGCGATCCGCAAGCGGAAGTTCGTATCAGCATCGCCACCCGCCTCGCGCGCCGCCACCGTGATTTCGCGCGTCAACTTGGTGAACACCTGCCCGCGCTTGTGGTCGGTCTGTTCTTTCTTATGTTTAATGGTTGCCCATTTGGAATGTCCAGACATTCTGGCCCATCCTCCTTTAAGCCTAAATAAAGGTTGGCATCGAGAGTACCACCCGTTGCCGGTGATCCCACCGCAATCGTGCCACTCATTATACACTGCGCCCCGCCCCGTCCGCAACCACCTGCCGAATGCGGACAGGGCTTATGCAAAGTCCTACTACAGCCCATCGGTTCTGCTACTGGACACTCTAGGCCCGCCGACTGGCCCTTAGCGGTGAGCCTGAAGCGGCGGGCGTGAGCAGCGGAGCGCGGCGATAGCCTGCCTAGCGGTCACACTCACAGTACGGTAGTAGGACTTTGCATAAGCCCTGCGAATGCGGAATGCGGAATGCGGAATGCGGAATGCGGACGGAGTGCGGATTACGGACTGCGGAGTTCTGGATTGACGACTAACGGCCCACCGCCCACGGCCCACGGCCCACGGCTCACGGCCCACGGCCCACCGCCCACGGCCCACCCGCCCACCGCCCACAAAATGCAGCCGCGCTGCTTGCTGCGCCCGTGGCAAGGGAATTGCACTATCCCCGCCAGTCGCCCAACCCACCTATCCAGATGGACGACCGCCGACGGACGACTAACGGCCCACAGCCCACGGCCCACGGCCCACGGCCCACGGCCCACGGCCCACGGCCCACGAAGGAGACAAACATGGCTACCCCACTCACGGTGGGCTTTATCGGAGCCGGCGGCATCGCGGCCCGCCACCTGGGCGTATTCCACCACCTACCCGATGTGCGTGTTACCGCCCTGGCCGACCTGGACCGCGCCCGCGCCGCCGACCTGGCCGCCGGGCATAAGGCGGAAGTCTATACCGACTATACCGAGATGCTGGACACGGCCAAGCCCGATGCAGTGTATGTCACCGTGCCGCCGTTCGCCCACGGGGCCATCGAAGACGAACTGATCCGCCGCAAGATCCCGTTCTTTGTCGAGAAGCCGCTGGCCGCCCAGCACGACGTGGCCGCCCGCATCGCCGAAGCCGTGGAGCGCGCCGGACTGATCACCGGCGTGGGCTACCAGTGGCGTTATTTCGACACTATCGCGGGCGTGAAGAATAGCCTCGCCCACAACGCGCCGCGCCTGGCGCTCGGCTTCTGGACCGACTCCACGCCGCCGCCGGCGTGGTGGCGCAAGCGCGACCAATCGGGCGGCCAGATGATCGAGCAGACCACTCACCTGTTCGACCTAGCGCGCTATCTGCTGGGCGAAGTGCGCCAGGTCTACGGCGCGGCCTCCTTCACGCCGCGTGACCGCTTTCCCGACTCCGATGTGGACGATGTGAGCCTGGCGAGCCTGCACTTCCAGAGCGGCGCGATTGCCAACATCGCCTCCACCTGCATCCTCAACAGCGGCCATCGCGTCGGCCTGGATATTTACTGCGAAGGCGTGGTCTACGAGTGCAACCAAGACGTGGTGTGGGTGGACCACGGCCACGGCAACCGCGAAGAGTGGCGACCGCACGTAGACCCAGTCTGGGAGGAGGACAACGCCTTCCTCACCGCTGTGCGCGACAACAATCCGGCGGCCGTCCGCTCCGACTACGCCGATGCCCTCCGCACCCACCACCTGATCGATCTCTGCTTACAATCGGCCCAACAAGGTCGCGCCCTCGACGTGTAGTAGCCACGGCCCGCCGCCTGCGGACCTCACCCCCCCCACCCCCTCCCCTAAAGGGGGAGGGGGATTCGCTAAGAAGCGTCGCCTCTGTCGTCCAGCGTGCGGGTCGGACTCCCCCTCGCTCTTGAGGAGCGGGGGTTGGGGGGTAAGGTCCGCAGGGCCATTGCCGCTAAATGGAAATGACGGGAGCCGGGGCGACTGGAACTCGCCGCTACCGCTACGAAGCCCGCCTACGCGGGCTGGAGCCAGGACGGACCGTAGCTCCGCCGTTCCCAGTAGATCTAGTTGCACCGGCTCCAGCCCGCGTAGGCGGGCTTCGTACTGGAGCCAGGATGGACCGTAGCTCCGCCGCAGTAGATCTAGTTTTGCCGACTCCAGCCCGCGTAGGCGGGCTTCGTAGCGGTAGCGGCGAGTTCCAGTCGCCCAGTCGCCCCGGCTCCCGTCACTTCCATTTAGATGCAATGGCCCTGGTGAGGGCCGGCGGGCCATTTGACAGCATCCCTCTCAGCAGGGTAATATGCCAGCAGCACCCGCACGGGCGGATGAGGTCGGCAGGCGGCCCGCACATAGCCCCCGACCCACATTGGTAGACCCCACTATTCAGGAAGGGACCGGATAATCATATGAAGAGACCCATACAAAGTACCGCACTGCTCACCCTCGCCTTGGCCGGAGCCATCGCGGGCGTGGGAGCCCTCAGCGCCCGCGTGCAAGCGCGCCCCGCCGTGGATCACAGTTCGTCGGCGACCCCCGCGAGCAAAATCAACAGCCGCGTGCTGGCCGACACGGCCGGCGGCCGCAACGCCCCCATCGTGATCGTGCTGACCGACCAGGCCGATACCAGCGCCGGGGCCAAAATAAAGGACCAAAACGCGCAAGGCTGGTATGTCTATAACACGCTGAAGAACAAAGCCGACGCGACGCAAGGCCCGCTCAAAACGCTGCTGGCCGCGCAAGGCCGAGCCTACCAGTCCTACTGGGCGGCCAACATCCTCGTCACCACCGCCAACGCCGCCGTGGTCCAGAACCTAGCCGCGCGCAGCGACGTGCAGGCCATTGAGCCGAATGATGCCATGCTGGGCATCGAACCCCCCAGCATCGCCGACCAAAGCCTAAGCCCCACCGCCCCTACCGCCGTGGAGTGGGGCGTGGCAAACGTGAACGCGCCGCAAGTTTGGGCCATGGGCTTCACCGGGCAAAACATCGTCATCGGCAACGCCGATACCGGGATGCAGTGGGACCACCCGGCCCTCAAGCCGCACTATCGCGGCTGGGACGGCACCACTGCCGACCACAACTACAACTGGCATGACTCGATACACACTGGAGGTAATGCTGCGTGCCCGCCTAATAGCGTCATGCCCTGTGACGACAGCCAGCACGGCACCCACACCACCGGCACCACGTCGGGCGATGACGGCGCGGGCAACCAGATCGGCGTGGCTCCCGGCGCACGCTGGATCGGTACGCGCAACATGGACCGGGGCAACGGTACGCCGGCCACCTACACCGAATCGTTCCAGTGGTTTATCGCGCCGACCGACCTGAGCGGCAACAATCCCGACCCGACCAAGCGCCCGC
>JALYUO010000846.1 GCA_030853735.1 Chloroflexota bacterium | reverse complement strand
GCTCGGCTCATGCCGACATCGGGATGCGTAGCCCGTATGAGCCGACCGAGTTCATGCCCGCTCCGGCTCCTGCCGCGCCTGCCCCGGCTGCGCCCGCGCCGATGACCCAACCGCCCGCGCTGCCGGCGGTGTTTGAGGGCAGCGGCGATCAGGTGCTGCCGTGGACCCAGATGCGCTCGGCCATCGCCAAGCACATGGTCCAATCGGTGCAAACGTCGCCGCACGCCTGGACCTATGTCGAAATTGACATGAACAACGTCATGAAATATCGCGCGCGCATCAAGGACCAGTTCCGCGCGCGCGAAGGCCGCGACCCCAGCGTGCTGGCTTTCGGTATCATGGCGTTGGTGCAGGCCGTGCGCCAACACCCGACCATCAACGCCACCTGGAGCGAAGCGGGCATTGTGCTGAAGCGCGAAATCAACGTCGGCATCCCGATTGACCTGGGCGACCAGGGGCTGATCGTGCCGGTGGTGCAACACGCCGACTCGCAATCGTTTATCGGCCTGACGCGCACGGTGGGCGATCTGGCGGCACGGGCGCGCAGCGGCAAGTTGCGGATTGACGACATCCAGGGCAGCACGGTGACGCTGAACAACGCGGGCACCTTCGGCTCGATGATGTCGTTCCCCATCCTCAACCAGCCCAACGTGGTCAACATCACGATGGAAGCTATCACTAAACGTCCCGTGGTGATTGACGATGCCATCGCCATTCGCCCGATAATGAATATGTGCTGTAGCTTCGACCATCGCGTGCTGGACGGCGCGCAAGTGGGCCGCTTCCTGCAAACGATGAAACGCCTGCTGGAAGGGCTGCAAGACGCGGGGTTGGGCTACTAGGCCCAGCCGCATCGCTGCGACAGGCGGCGCGGCGGAGAGTTCGGCAGGAGTACAAGGGTACGCTGCCGGATGCCCCGCCTGCGCCGCCTGTTTTGCTATAGGAGCGCGGGTTGCAGAGAAACCAGCCAATCGTGGGGAAGTCAGCGGGGCAAGGGTGGCGCGGTATCGTTTGGGCGGTGTTGGGATCGCTGGCGCTGGCGCTGATCTATGCCCAGGTCACGGTGCTGCACCTCGGCCAGGGCGTGGTCGGCGGCGATATTGACGGCTACGAAAACCTCTGGAATACGTGGTGGCTCAAAACGGCGCTGTTTGATCTGCACCAAAACCCCTTTGTCACCAACTACATCTACTATCCCAGCGGCGTGCAGTTCTACTTCCACACCTTTAACCCGATCAGCGGGCTGCTGATCCTGCCGCTCAACCTGACGCTGGGCTATATTCCGGCGATCAACCTGCTGATCCTGGGGCTGCTGACGGCGGCGACCTTGTGCGCCTTCCTGTTCTTGCGCGACTGGGTGGGCAACGGCTGGGCGGCGTTTGCCGGGGCGGCGCTGTTCACCTACGGGCACCGGCTGGTGGTGGAGTATTATCTGGCCGGGCAGACCGAGCGGCTGTCGGTCGAGTGGTTCCCGCTCTACCTGTTCTTCCTGTTCCGTGCCCTGTTTGGCGTGCCGCGTGGCGAGTCGGACACGGGGCCGCAGCCTGCCGAGGGGCGGGGCTGGGTGCGTTGGGCGGTGGCGGCGGGGCTGACGCTGGTCGCCATGTCGCTGGCCGATTGGCAGTATGTGATGATCACCGTCTTCCTGACGTTGCTGCTGTTTGTCTTCCTGCTGCTGACGCGGCGCACCTGGGCCGCCAAGCGCGTGATTTTCGGCAAACTGGCGCTGGTCGGCGGGCTGTTCACGGTGCTGATCGCGCCGTTGCTGTGGCTGACGGTGCAGAGCGCGCTGGCGAACCCCTGGTTGAGCGTGGGCTATCAGAGCGAACTGCACTCCACCGATCTGCTGGACCTGCTGGGGCCGGGGCCGGCCAACCCTGGCTATCTGGCGTTGGCCGCCGCCGCCTGGGGGCTGTGGACGGCGCGGCGCGGGCCGAGGCGCACCATGGTGGCATTCTGGGCGCTGGCGACGGTCGCCTTTTACCTGATGGCGTTTGGCCCGGCGCTGGTGATCGGCGGGCAAAAGACAGGGCTGCCGCTGCCCTATGCTGCGTTGCAAAATTTGCCGGTCTTTAACATTGGGCGTGATCCGGCGCGCTATACGCTGGTGCCGCGCCTGGGCATCGGCCTGCTGGCGGCGTTTGGGCTGCGGGCGGTGGCGAGTTGGGCGGGGGCGCAGCCCTGGGGCCAGTGGCTGCGTGCTGGGTGTGGCGACGGCTGGCCTATGGCGTGGCGCTGGCGGGGTTCCTGGCGCTGAACCTGGGCGGTTTCGCGCGGGCGGCGGGCGCGGCGGCGATTGATCCGCCGGAGTGGTCGCCGTTTTTCGCGCAGGTGGCCGCCGACCCCGCGCCGTATGCGCTGTTGGAGTTGCCGCTGTTCACCGAAAAGGGGCGTGGCGAAGACCATTACCAGCTCTATCAGGTGGTGCATGGCCGGCCCCGCTTCGGCGGGCGCTATGCGCGCGACCATAAGCTCACCAACCCGGATAACTTCGTCAAGACGGCGGGCCTGTTCCGCGACCTGTGGCTGCTGGACGCGCCGGATGCACGGCGAGCGGCGGCCTATCCGGCGGTGGACTTTTTGCCGCGCACCGACTATGCCACACAAGGACTGGCAATCTTGAACGCTTATCATGTCGGCTATATCGTGGTCTATAAAGCGGCCCTGTCGGCGGGCTGGCATGAGGCGGAGTTTCAGCGCATCCTGGCTCAGGTGCTGGGGCCGGGCGTGCAGCCCAGCTACGAAGACAGCCTGTTGCGCGCCTACAAGGTGCCCGCCGGTCCGCCCGCCGCCGATCCGCTCACGCTGGATACCGGCGACGGCTGGTATCCCGCCGAAACCGATGCCGGGGGGCCGTTCCGCTGGGCCGATGCCACGTCGCCGGTGCGCGATGGGCCGCCGCACGCCGCCGACCTCTATACGCTGAACCTGGGCGCGCAGCCGTTGGCCGTCACGTTGCAAGCGACGGTGTTTGCGTTTAAGGAGCCACGCCCAGTGGAGGTGCGGCTGAACGGCACGCTGCTCACGACGCTGAACCTCGTGCCTAGCGCAGGGCCACAGACGCTCAATCTGCCGATCCGCCTACCGCCGGGGCGCAATACGCTGGCCTTCAGCAGCCCCGCCCCGCCGCAACCGACCGGCGATCCGCAGGATGCGCGCGTTCTGTCCTTTGGCGTGCGTGCCATCCAGTTACTGCGGAAATAAGCAGCACGCCGCCTACATTAGAGGAGAAACTCCACCCTCTTCACCGGCACGCTAAAGCGCCAAATCTTGCAACGCCGGGGTGAGCGAGTCAGGGGCGGGGAGGAGGCGCAGGGCGGCGGTGGCTTGGAGGAAGCGCGGCACGTCGAACTGCGCGACGACGGCGGCGCGGCGCAGATCGGCCGGCAGCAGGGCGTGATAGGCTCCCAGCGCCAGGGCCGACTCGTAGCGGTGGTAATGATCCTGCACATACTGCGTCACTTGGGGCGCGGTCCAGACCGGCATGGCGCGCGGCGGGTCGTACAGCCGCAGGCACAGGCCCGGCTGCGCGGTATCGGCGGTGGCCTGGGTGTCATTCAGCAGATCGCGCAGCGCCCGCCCGTAGACATCGCCGAGCCAGTGGAATAGCAGCACGCCGTCGGGCACCGATAGCCAGACGGCGTTATCGGCGGCCAAGCCGAGTTGCGCCGGCAGGCGGCGGGCCAGGTCGTAGCTCAGGGCTTGGCCGCGGGCCCGATAGCGCAGGCGCTGGGCTGCCTCAGCCCCGCGATAGGGCGACACCCACAGCGAGTCGCGGTCCGACCACTGCACATTGAGAGGGTGGCCTTCCAGCGTCAGCACGTCGCGGTCGAACCATTGGCGGTCCACACTTGCCACGACGCGCCCGCTTGTCTGGTCGCGGATCTTGATCTGGGCCGTGTCGCGGATGTCGAGGTTGCTGTAGAGGCTGAGAACGCCGCGCTCGGCATTCTGCTGGTCTACCAACTCATGCAGGCGTGGCCCCGCCCGCCATTCGCCGGCCCGCCCGCTTTGCAGATAGCCCTGATCCTGCAAGGTGCCCAGGATCGCCGTCACCTCCGCCGCCGTGAGCAAGCCGGCGAATAGCGCACACAGCGGCTTGAAGCGCACCGCGCCCGTGGGACTTTGGCGCAACACGCTAAAGATTTGCTGCACGGCCACCGACGGGCGAAAAGCGGGCGACGGCGCGGCGTAATCCTGCGCGACCAGTAGCGCGTCCAACAACAGCCCCTCCAGCGGCGTGCGGGCAAAGCAAGCCGCCTGGGCCGCCGCCTGCCGCCGCCCGGCCCGCCCCACGCGCTGCACAAACGCCGCCACGCTGCCCGGCGCGCCGATCAGCAGCGCAATGTCAATGTTGCCCACATCAATGCCCAGTTCCAGCGTGCTGCTGGCGAAACAGAGCGCCGCCTCGGCCTGGGCAAACTGCGCCTCGATTTCGCGTCGCCGCTCCCATTCCAGGTTGGAGTAATGCACATAAACCGCCTCGCCGAAGGGCGATCCGGCGGCGCGCACGGCGGCGGCATAACTCTCGATCTCGGCCCGCGTGTTGCAGAAGGCCAATGCCTTGCGCCAACCGCGTTGCTGAAAGGTCGCCAAGTAGTCCAACAAGGCGCCCGGCGCGTCGGGGTCCAGCGCGATCCGCTCGGCCTGGATAGGGCGGCTGCCGGCCACCTCGACCACCTGTGCGGCGGGAAAATAGCGCGCCGCCACCGCCGCCGGCGCGGCCAGCGTGGCCGACAACGCGACGTATTGCACGGCGGCATCCTCCGCCTCGCCGCTCTGGGCGGCATAGGCGCGCACCTCGCGCAGGCGCTGCAGCAGCACCTGCAACTGGTCGCCGCGCACCGTATCGGCGAAAATGTGCAGTTCATCCAGCACGACCGCGCGCACATGGATCAGCCGCCGCGCCTGCCCCACCAGCAGCGCGTCCAGCGATTCCGGCGTGGTCAGCAGCAGGTCGGCGGGGCGCTGGGGGTCGAAGGTGTTACGGTCGTGTGTTTTGCTGGCGTAGCTGACTTGCAGCGCGGCCAACGGCGCGGCCAAGCGCGTCGCCACATCGTTGATCAGCGCACGGGTCGGCAGCAGGTAGAGCAGGGTCAGGCGGTGGGCGGGGCGCAGGGGCGGTAGATGGCGCTCGATCAGTGGGGCGAGAGCCGCTTCGGTCTTGCCGCCGGCGGTGGGCGCGGTCAGCAGCACATTGGCCCCGCTCAGGAGCGGCGGCATGGCGGCCAACTGCGCCGCCGTGAAGCTGCCGTGCCGCCCGAAGAACGGCCCCCAGGTGCGCGGCAGGGCGGCTTTGAGCGCCGGCGGGGTCACACCTTCAGCCCGCGCTTTAGCTCGTCGGTCATTTCGCCCGGCACATACTCTGGGTAGACATAGAGCAGGTCGCACACCGTCACCGCCGTGCGGATCAGGCTGCGGAGGTTGATGCGATGCTGGCCCAGCGCGCGCGACAGCAAGGCGATGGCATCCACGACCACGCCGCGATAGCGATCCTCCGCCGGGGCATAGTTATAGGCCAGCGCGTGATAGCGCAGCAGGGTGATAAAGAACTCGCGGATGTCCTTTTCGATGAAGCGGTCGTCGAGGCGCACGATATGTGACGGAGCCAGCCACGACCCCACCGGCATCCGGTCAGCGCTTTCGGTCAGGGCAAACAGGAACAGCAGGTGCGGCTCCGACACATAGCTGATCGGGTATGCGACGCGGCTGTGGTCGGGAATGGTGCCCGCGTCCACCCGCGCATTGTTCAGCCCCAGCGCGCCTACGATCATGGCCTTAAAGAACGAGTCGGCCCGTTGCCGTTGTGTGGCCCGCAGCAGCGAGTAGTGTTCGGACTCGTCAATCAGCACGGCCAGCCCGCTATAGCCCACCAGGGTCGCCAGCAGGCTGATGCCGGTGAGCAGGTAGCTGTATTGGCGCGCCGTTTCGCCGGTCAGATAGAGCGGCGGCGGCCGTTTGAGGCAGCTTCGCAGATCGGCGTTGGGCTTGGCTTGGCCGCTGATCCACAGCACCAGCGCGTCAAAGGCGGTCTGGCTGGGGCAGTCGGCCAGCGCGGTCAGCGTCGCCGCCAGGGGGCAGGTCGCCGGGTCACGCGGGCAAAGCTCGCTGAAGCGGCTGACCACGCCAGGGCTTGCCAGCGCCTTGTTGAGCAACGGTAACAGACCGCGCACCTCGGTGTCGGGGTAGCGCAGCGAAGCGACCAGCGCCTTGTAGATTTCGTGCGCTTTGCTCGGCGGCACTTCGACCAGATCGAGGCTGGCATTGGCGGCGATGAACCCTTCGCGCAGCCCGCGCCGCGCCGCCAGTTCGATGTAGTGGCTTTTGCCGAAGCCGTAATCGCCGATCACGGCCAGCACATCGCCGCCGCGTTCGCGGGTGCGGTCCAGCGCCCGGTCTAGGGTCACGCGCTCGGCTTCCAGGCCAATGGTCAGTGTCTCGGCATCCTGCACCGGCACCACGCCCACGCGCAAGGCTTCCAGCGTCTGCTGCGCGCGGAACTGGTCGCCTTCCAGCATCACCGCCCGCACGGCCAGCGGGCGGGCGGCAGGCGCGGCGGCTGGCCCGCCGGCAAACTCTTTAGCCGGCAGGCGGAAGCGCCGCCCGGAGGCGAACTGCACCTCCCACTCAAAGCCGCCCATAAAGGTGCGGAGCAGTTGCCCCGCGCCCAACTGCGGATGATAGACCTGCTGTGGCTCCACCGGCACGGCTCCTACAGTAATTTAGACAACATTGCCTACCCAGCCTGTGAATTATGGTTGTAGCACGTTTGGCCCAAAGTATCCTTCAGTGCCAATCTGGACGGTGTGTATGCTAGGAAACTGCTTCAAGGTTTGTTTAATTTGTCTACTAATGGCATTAACTGCTCCTGATCCTCCGTCGTATGCTGCGAGTTCGGCGGACAGATCCACGCGCGCTTCGTTATTCACGATGGTCAGGTCAAGTAGCGTGACCCGCGCCTCCCAATTGGGCCGTCGTGCACGCGCATTCAACACTGTTAACGGTCGTGGTATGGCCGTACTCCAACCAATATTCGGTTCCGGCCCCCACAGCAGCTCCTTCACTGCGGCGGTGGCGATAGCAGGGGTCCGCACAATGCGCTGTGGCACTGCTTCGATCTCGTAATTCGCGTTGATCCAATACAGCGATATGAGCTGTGTGCGCGGATCGCTTGTGCCCAGCACTTCTACATCCTGCCTAGCCAGGACGACCCCTTGGGCATTGTGAATTTCTAAGCGTGCCGCTTGCGTTGGCAGGGTCGGCGGTTGTTGCTTTCCCCATCCTAGATTGTCAATAAGAAGACCCCCACCATCCTCACCGCGAATTACAGGGAATGATTGAGTTAATTGTGTACCATCGTGCCAATGCAGCCGAACAGTTACTATGTCGCCTGGATTACCGATGCGGGCCAAGATGTGGATCGGTAGGGTAACGGGTGCGCCGGCGGTTGGAACTTCAATAGCCTGAGCGCGCCCGAAGATTCGCAATGCGTCTGTACCCATGTTTCCCCGCTCTACCTGCCAATCCGGAGGATTTTGCGAGTCGAAGGTTAACGCGGTGCGTTCAAATGCCTGCAACTGGATCGTTCGGCGGGTTCCCTCTTTGACAACCGTGGTTGTCAGGACCGGGGTAAGCGGTAAGCCAATGTCATGCAGCCACCCGCCAGGGAACAGGTCTTTACGATTAACATACTCCCAGAAGTAGGATGGAATAGTGTAGCCGGCCGCCGGACGAAGCGCCGCATCATAAGGGACAAACGTACCATTGGCTACGGCTACCGTACCACCCTTGAAGCCGGGAGGGCCGGCTTGACGCTTTTGCGGTGCAGCTGCTAGACGTAGATCGTGATAAGTCAGATCCGTTGCCGAGACTGGAACGGGAAGATCCTTAGCCAAAAGTTCAACTACGAGTCGCCCATACATGACTGACCATGTTGGATCGGTGACTTCTTGGTGATGATCCTCTAATCGCGCCTTTTCAAAGTACTGTACCACGTACTTGCCTGATTCGGTTGCATTGGCTAAGGGATAACCCAAAACTCTTTGCCCTGCGTGCTGCGCGTAATAAGCCCGAAATGGCTCACTGACTGAGTACATTGCTTGAACCGATAACTGAGAACTATAAACATTAACAAGCACAATGATTATAGCACACAGCATTAGTTTTCTATAGAAGCTTACCTGGAGTAATCCCATAGTACAGTTTCTCATCACTCCTAGTACGGACTCTGCTCACTGTCGGCCAGATCGCTCAACGCCTCGCTCTGGCCCTTGATCAGCGCCTGGGCGTGGTCGGGGCTGATGATCCGTTCGCCGGTCTCTTTCTGGCGGAACCATTCCGTGACCAGGGCTTTGACGAACAGGCGGCGGTGGCTGATCGCCAGATAGGAATTGCGCGCTGCGTCCGACAAGATTCGCACGTTCTCGGCTTGGATCGCCGGGTCCAGGCGCACACCGTAGGCCACCTCGAAGATCGCCAGCAGCCGCTCACCGATCTCAGTCAGCAGTTGCGCGTCGGGAATGTCCAGGTGTTCCAGGTTGATCTGCGGGCTGAACGGGTTGATGCGCGAAAAGTAGTCGCTGGCCTGCACGCGCTGTTGCAGCGCCGGATACTTGGGCACGACGGTGTGCAGGAAGTCAGGCGGCACGGCATACA
>JALYUO010000835.1 GCA_030853735.1 Chloroflexota bacterium | reverse complement strand
GTTCCAGGGCGTAGGGGGGGGGCGGCGGGGCCGGCTGTGGGGCGTGACCTGGCTCGTGCCCAGCAACACCCAGCCTAGCTCCAATAACAGGCGGAACAAGGCATCCCAACGAGCGTATGTTGCATAGCGTGATGCTCTTTAGCAGGGTGTATGACGCGATAAAGTAGCTGCCTAATGGATTTGATTGTGCGTGTGGTCCCAGATAGCGGTAGCATAACATAAAATCCTGGTAGCTGTTCCGTCGGCGGGCTGTAAGGGGGGTGCGCTGCATCTTGTGGCGCGCCGGCTCCCCTCACCCCCTACCCCCGCTCCCCGGCGGGGTAGAGGGAGAGTCAGATAGAGATTGCACCACTAAACCGTCATGAGCCATAGGACTTTCGGGCTATTTTTGTCGGTTAGGCAGGTTAGTAAGGTTTGTGGTAAACTAAACCTGCTATAGTAACCTTACCAAATATGGCGCGGCGACAGGATTGGTAAGTAAAGCACAGAAGGGGAGCATAATGAGCCTGATGCGTATTCTGGCCGTGGACGATGATGATTCGATCCTGGCCTTCCTGCGGATTCGCTTGGAGCAGGACGGGTTCGAGGTCAAGACCGCACGTACCGGCCAAGAGGGGCTGGAATATGCAACGCTTACGCCGCCTGATCTGGCGCTGGTAGATCTACGCTTGCCCGGCATGGACGGCTTCGAGTTCAGCCGGCGCCTGTTGCAGATCGGCCCCATCCCGATTATCATGCTCACGGCGGTCGCCGATGAAGCGACCGTGGTGGCCGGGCTGGAACAGTTTGCCGAAGATTATGTCAACAAACCCTTCCACTACCCCGAACTGCGGGCACGCATTATGCGCGTGGTATCGCGCAACCATCCCGATCCCATCGGGGCACGGATGACAATTGACGAACACCTGACGGTGGATCTGTCGCGGCGCACCGTCTGGGTAGACGGCGATGCCCAGCGCCTCTCGCCTATCGAGTCGCGGCTGCTAGGCACGCTGTTGCAAAACCGGGGCCGCGTGGTGCCGCAAGAGGTGCTGTTGCGGCGCGCCTGGGGGGCATTGAACGAAGGCGAACCCGACTCGCTGTGGGTACGGATGCGGAACTTGCGGCGCAAGATCGGGGACGCGGACAGCCCGCCGCGCTATGTATTGACCGAGCGCGGCGTGGGCTACCGCTTTGTCGAAGACCGCAACGAGGCCGGCAGCGAACGCGGGCGCAGCGCCGGCAACAACGGCACCGCCGACCCGCCGTATCGGAGCCAAGCCGTCAGTGCCGGCCGCCTCCCCTAGTGCCGCAGATCGAGAGAGCCGTGAACGAGTTGCCTTTGGACCGCGCCGCCGCACCACGCATTCTGGTGGTAGATGATAACCCAACGAGCCTGGCCCTGCTCACCGCGTTGCTGCATGAGCAGCATTACCGCACGCAGGCCGTCGCAGCGGGCGCAACGGCGCTGACGGCGGTGGTCGCCGACCCACCCGACCTGATCCTGCTCGCCGGCAAGCTGCCGGCGCTGGACGGCCATGCCGTGGCCCAGCGCATCAAAAGCACCGGCGACCTGCCGTTTATCCCCATCATCCAGGTTACGGACCCCAGCGATCTGCATGACACCATCGCCGGCCTGGATGGGGGTGCGGACGACTACCTAAGCCGGCCGCTGGTGAGTGGCGAACTGCTGGCCCGCGTGCGCGCCTTGTTGCGGCTGAAAGCGGCGCAAGACGCACTGCATAGCCGCCACGCGGAGTTGCAGCGCCTGCACGAACAATTACGCGCGGGCGAAGCCTACCGCGAGAACCTCGTGCAAATGATCACGCATGACCTGCGCGGCCCGCTCACCGGCCTGTTGGGTGCGCTGGAACTGATCGAAGACGGCAGCCTGGGACCAGTGACCGCCGAACAAAGTGATTTCCTGCGCCAGAGCCTGCAAAACTGCCAGACGCTCAATGATATGGTGGCCGATTTGCTGGATGTCTATCGCCTGGAAGCCGGGCGATTGGAATTGGCGCGCAGCCCTGTCGCCTTGCGCCCGCTGGCCGACCAAGCGTGCGTGCAGGTCGGGGCGGCCATCGCCGGCAAAAAGCTGCTGCTGCACAACCACATCCCCGCCGACTTTCCGCCGGTGATCGGCGATAGCGGCAAATTGGTGCGCGTGTTGGCGAACCTGCTCAACAATGCCTTCAAGTACACCGAACGCGGCGCGATCACGTTACAAGTGTTGGTGCAGCCGGATAACGGCTATAGCCACGCCGTTCCCGACGAGGGGCAACCGAGCCTGCCGGGTCGCCAATATGCCGTCATCCAGGTGCAAGACACCGGCGTGGGCATTCCCGCTGAGGCGCGGGCCTTGATTTTCCGCAAGTTTTATCGCGGCGAAGCCGGCGGATCCGGGCAGCGCATTCGCGGCGCGGGGCTGGGCCTCTACTTTGCTCGCCACATGATCGAGGCGCACGGGGGCAACATCTGGGTTGAGAGCGCCCCCACAGGCGAACCGGGTAGCCTGTTCTGTGTCAGCCTGCCGCTCGCCGAGGTCGGCTATAGGGAGGAAACCTGATGACAGGACACATCCTGGTCGTGGAAGATGATCCCCTGTGGCTGGGCGTGGTCGAGCGGCGGCTAACGAAAGCCGGCTACACCGTGGAGAGCGCGCGCAACGGGCGGGTGGCGCTACAATGGCTGGCGGCCACCCCGGCCCTGCCCGCCCTGGTGCTGACCGACCTGCTGATGCCCGAAGCCGACGGCCTGGACCTCTGCGCCGGGGTGCGCGGCAACAGCCATACCGCGCACCTGCCGATCATCATCATGAGCGCGATTGACGGGGTGGACCTGCGGGCGCGGGCCGCCGCGTTTGGCGTGTTCCGCTATCTGACCAAACCGGTGCCCGCCGGCGAGTTGCTGCTGACGGTGGACGCAGCGATGGCAAGCGTGTCCTAGCGCGCTGCCTGCGGAGTTCGCACCTGGGGGTGCAAACTCCTCAGTTGCTGGGACACTGGTAGCACCACAATAAACCGTGGTCCGACATTTTGCAGGCACGAACTTGTGCGCTAAATTAGGCACGACCACGGTTTATTGTGGTGCTACCGGGACACTCGCTGCTCCAGATCATTAGCTGAATTACTTAGGACTTTCGCTTGGCGTGCCTGAGTCAGGCACAAAGTAAGCACTTGTTGGACAGCACAAGCGAAAGTCCTATTACTATAGCTCCGTTCCGTGTGCTTTGACCTAGTTCGCACCTGGGGGTGCAAACTCCTCAGTTGCTGGGACACTCGCTGCTCCAGATCATTAGCTGAATTACTATAGCTCCGTTCCGTGTGCTTTGACCTAACCCAGAATCGTCGCCAATACGCGCCGGTAATTGCCGCCGCAAATAGCCTGGATCGTCGCGGCAGAATAGCCGTGCGCGGCAAACGCCGCCAGCAGGCGTGGTAGATCGCCCACTGTCGTTAGACCCGCCGGCAGCCCCGACGACACTCCGCCGTAATCGGTGCCCAGCGCCAGATGGTCTGGCCCGACCAGATCGAGCAAGTGATCGTAGTGGGCCAGCACGGTGGCGACCGTGACCGGTGCGCCGGCGGGAGCCAGGAAGCTGTTGACTAGGAAGATACCGAGTAGCCCGCCGGTGGCCGCGACCGCACGGATCTGATCATCGCTGATGTTGCGCGGGTCGCGGTGCAGCGCGGCACAGCCGGTGTGCGTGACCAGCACCGGCGCAGTCGCCACATCGAGCAGATCCCACAGCCCCTGGCGGTTGAGGTGTGCCGCGTCCACCGCCATGTGCAAGCCGTTCAGCGCCCGCACTAGGTCGCGGCCCGCTGGGGTCAGGCCCGTCGCCGGGTCGCCGTGCGCGCCGGTGGCGTAGGCGTTGGCCTCGTTCCAGGTCAGGCCGACCGAGCGCAGGCCGCCGGCGTGTAGTGCGGCCAAATGGTCCAGCCCGGCGATGCCGCGTGCCCCCTCGCAGTGCAACAGCACCCCCAGCGGGCGGGGCGCATCCGCCGCGGCCGCCGTCGCCAGGGCTTCTAGCTCCGCCGCGTCCCCGATCAGCCGGTAGGCTGGATTGCCGTCGATCCACGCACGATAGCCCGCCAGCAGCGCATCCACTTCCGCCGCACACGCCACCGAGTCGTGGATGGGGCGCACCTCGCCCACGCCGAAGATGGCCCAAAAGGCCGCATCCACACCGCCCGCCCGCAGGCCCGGCAGGTCGAGTTGCGCCCCCGCCCAGCCCGCATCAAAGCGCGCGGTGCCGCCATAAGCGGCGGCATAAAAGAGGGCATCTTGATGCCCATCCATCACAAATTGCGGATTGCGAAAGCCCGTAGGGTTCCCCTCGTGGGTTGCGGATTGCGGATTAGCGGCTGTATAAAGTGCGCTGGGGTCAACGGTATGCAAGAATGGTGTCCTCTGCGAGTGAAGGGGGTAAGTGGCAAGATCGGCGGTAGATCCGTGATCGCGCACGGATCTACCGCCGGGCTGCTCAGGTCGATCCGCCGGCGCGGAACAGGAAGGGGCGGTCCACGGTGGTCCACTCCTCGGCGGGGGCAGCGCGCACCACCCGCGCATCACGCGAGCCGGTGCCCAACAGCGCCAGCGTCAACAGATTCATCAGCGGCGTGCCCGCGCCGGGGGTGTTGCGGTCCACATCCTTCGTGCCTTCCTGCATCAGGGCGCTGAAATCCGCCGGGTGCGCGGTGGCGATCAGCTTAAACACCTCGGTGCCGGTCGCGCCCTGCACATCAGTCGGATCGATCTGGAAGGGAAAGCCCGCCGGCGGAAACAGTTGGATCTGCTCGTCGGGCGGCAAGCCGATGTTGAGCGTGCCGCCCGGCAGAAGGGCTTCATTCGCGCCCTCCACCGGGTAAAGCAGGCCAATGCCACCGCTCACGCCCAGGTCCAAGATGCTGACGTGGATGGGCTGATTCCAGTTGTTGGTGACGGTCAGGCTGATGCTCTCGCCTTCGTTGATCACCGGCAGGCCACCCGCCGGCACCGGCAACGCGGTCCAGCCGCCGCCGTCGCCCTGGCGCTTGATGGTGAATCCGACCTTGCCTTTAAGAGCACTGGCCGCGTCGGGGTTTTGCAAGGCCAGCGTCTGGCGGTATTTGGCGATCTTCGCTAGATTGTCCACCAGCAGATCGACGACTCCCGGCTCATCGGCGGCGTGGACCGGCATCAGCAACTGGCCGTCAGTGCCCACCACCGCCCAGGTGGGCTGGGCCAGCGCGCCCAGTTGCGGCACCGGATCGTGACCCGGTTGCGCGGTGAAACGCGGAGCCAGCAAGTAGGCGCGCGCATCGGCGGTCTGGCCGGGCTGGGCCAAATGGGCCAGTGGCGATTTACCCAATGCCGTCGTGAGCGCGGCGGCATCAGCAGCGGCGGCCTGGATTTCGACCGTCAGCCCCACCTCACCCGGCGCATGGGCGACCTCGACGGCGCGACTATCCACCGCCACCGCTGCCGCCGCCGGGGTCAGCGTCCCGTCGCTGGTCGTGGCTTGGACCGCACTGATCAGGATCTCGCCTTGCGGGGCCACGCCGGCCGCCAGGGTTTTGGTGCCCTGCGGATAGATCGCCCAGCGTGAGCCGACCGTCACGCCATGGGCCGCGCCCGCCGCAATAGTCACCGTCGCCCCGTTGCGCGCCGTCACGCGGGCAAAGGTCAGCGGCGCGATGTCGCGCACACCAAATAGCTCCCGGTCGCGTGCGCCTTCCATCTGAGGATGCTGGCGCGCATATTTGGCCGTCACCTGGGTGGCCGCCGGCTCATACACATCACGGTAAGTAGTGCCCGGCCCCGCCTGGAGCAACTGCCGGCTGAGGAAGTAGGTCAATGCACCGTTGGTCGTGGTGTCGTGCGGGTGTTCGTTGGATTTTTCTTCGTCCAGGCAACCGGCGAACAGCACATATTTGCTGCCTAGCGGCAGCCACCCGCTGGGGCCGAGATCGCGGCTGCCGCCGAGCGGGTCAGGCGACGTGGCTGGGGCGGCTG
>JALYUO010000785.1 GCA_030853735.1 Chloroflexota bacterium | reverse complement strand
CCGCCACCCCACTCAGGCTAGGGCGATTTCTGGTTGGCGGATCAGGCAAACACATCACCCTGTTGCAACTCACGTACTATACTCACGGCGTGGGCGGGGCGGACTCCACGCCGGCATAGCGCGGCTGCTCGAAGATGCCTAGCACCTCGCGCGGCCAGTAGGAGATCCAGGCCCGGCCCACGATGCTGCGCTCGTCCAGAAAGCCCCAGATATGCGAGTCGCTGCTGTTATTGCGATTATCGCCCAACACAAACACATGACCGGCCGGCACCACATTCGCTACCCCGCCGGCGGGCCATTGATACGTGGGCGCTTCTTTGATATACGGTTCGGCCAGTCGGTGTCCGTTGACATACACGCCGTCGCCGGCGCGCACTTCCACCGTTTCGCCGGGCAACCCGATGACCCGCTTGATATACTCCGCCGCTTCGACCGGCGAGTTCAGCACCACAATGTCGCCGCGATGGGGGCCGCCCAGCAGAAAGTGCGGTGCCTGGGGCTGTGCTGCCACCGGCACATCCGCCGATCCGCCCAGGAAGTGCGGATCGATCTGGAAATAGCTGGCGCGGTCGATCAGGAGATACTCGCCCGTTTGCAGGTTGGGGTCCATGCTGTGGCCCAGCACGCGGCGCTGTTGCACCAGCGTTTGCGCCACCAGGAACAGCAGCAGGCTCAGGACCACCGCCTCCAGCAGTTCGCGCGCAACCGATTTGCCGCCCCGCCCACCGTAATGGGCCACCGTCGCGCTGTGCGCGGGTAAGAGATACCGGAGAGCCGTCGAGTGCGGTTCGTCAGGAGACACAGGCACGAAACCTCGCTACTAAAAGGCCAACAGCCACCATTTGCCAAGCAGGCCCATCTATAAAACGCTAAACCAGTGCTAAAGGTTACACGCATTTGCAGCCCAATGCGATCCATTGGGCGACGACCTAACCCCCCGACCCCCTTCCCTACGAAGGAAGGGGGAGTTGCGGTCGGACGACGACCTAACCCCCGACCCCCTTCCCTACGAAGGAAGGGGGAGTTGCGGATTGAAGATATTCACATTGCTGCCATTTGTACCCAGCTCACTCCCCCTTCCTTCGTAGGGAAGGGGGTCGGGGGGTTAGGTCGCCGCCCGCGCTGGGTTGACAGCGCCGGGAGCATCGGCTACAGTGGAGGCGAGAGCGCCGGTCGGACACAGCCGGTGCGAGGAGCAACCCTGATGCAGCAACACCAATGGACGAGGCGCGGGGCCGGGGCAACCCTGCTGCTGCTGCTGGCCGGCAGCCTGAGCGGCTGCGGCGACCCGCCGGCGCTGGCCCCCGCCGAGATCGTGAGCAAAGCCGCCACGGCCACCGCCGGCATCACCACGATGCACTTTGTGGTAGACACCAACAGACTCCAGAAGTATCCCCCCGGTCTGTTTCTGAGCCATGCCGAGGGCGATGTGGCGCGGCCTGACAAGCTCCAGGCGAAAGCCAAAGCCCTGATTGCCGGCGCGGCGGTCGAAATCCAGGCGGTCAGCTATGGCAATGAGCAGTTCATGACCGACCCGATGAGCGGCAAATGGGGGGCTATGTCACCATCTATGAACGTGCTGGCGGCGTTCGATCCCAATAAGGGCATCAGCGCGATTCTCGCCAACGCCAAGAACGCGACGGCGGACGGCAACGAAACGGTGGACGGCGTGGCCTGCTACCGGCTCAAAACGACGCTTGCGCCCGACCAATTGCACGACCTGAGCAGCGAAGTGGACCCCCAAGCCGCGCCGGTGGCGACCCGCCTCTGGATCGCGAGTACCGACTTTCAACTGCGCCGCGTCGCGCTGGACGGGCCGTTCTTGCTCGGCGACCCGGCGGACGTGAAGCGGACGATTGATTTCTCCGCGTTCAACACGCCGGTGACCATCAACAAGCCCGCGCTGGGCGTGGCGCCCGCGCAAGCGCCGTGAGCCACGCACCCACTGCCGATCCCGCTGTCGCGGCGGCGGAGGCTCCGCCGCCGAACCGGGCCGGGCTGTGGCTGGCTATCATCGCGGCGGGCGTGCTGCTGGGTGCGCTCGACCAGACGGTGGTGGTCACCGTCTTGTACAAGGTACAGGAAGAGTATCAGATCGCGCCGACCCATCTGGACCAACTCGGCTGGGTGATCACGGCCTACCTGCTGGGCTACACCGTGACGCTGCCGCTCATGGGCCGCGTGGCCGATGTGTATGGGCGGCGACGGGTTTATCTCGGCTGTCTCGCCATCTTTATGGTCGGCTCGGTGGTGGCCGCGCTGTCGCAGACGTTGGAGTGGTTGGTGGCGGCGCGCGTGGTGCAGGCCATCGGCGGCGGCGCGTTGCTGCCGGTCAGCATGGCGATGGTGCGCGGCTGGTATGGGGCCGACCGGCGCGCGTTCGCACTGGGCTTGCTGGGCGCGGCGGCGGAAGGCGGCGGCGTGCTGGGGCCGCTGTGGGGCGTAGGCATCATCAGTCTGGTGGATTGGCGCTGGATCTTCTGGCTCAACCTGCCGTTGGGGGCAATCCTGGCCGTGCTGGTCTGGTACACACCGGCGCACACCCGCTATCCGGGCCGCGTGGACTGGCTCGGCGCGGGGCTACTGGGCGGAGCGTTGCTGGCGCTCACGCTGGGGCTGTCGAGTTCGGCGGCCAACGGCGCATTGGCCGGCATCGGTGGCCTGAGCAGCGATACGGCGGCGGCTCCCGTCTGGCAAACACCGGCGCTGCTGATCGGCGCGTTACTGCTGGGGATCGCGTTCGTGCTGTGGGAGCGCCGCAGCGCCACGCCGTTGGTGCCGCCGGGCATCTTTCGCCCGCGCCCGTTTCTGCTGGCCCATCTGCTGAACGCGCTGGTCGGCATGGCGCTGATCACGGCGATGGTCAACATTCCACTGCTGGTCGCCAGTGTGCTGGGTGGCGGGGCGGTGGACGGCGGCCTGCTGCTGCTGCGTCTGACGTTGCTGATCCCGGTCGGTGCGGTGATCGGCGGCGCGTTGGCCGAGCGGCGGGGCTATCGCGTGGTGGCCGCTGTCGGCATGGCGCTGATCGCCGCCGGGTTCTGGCTGATGAGCGGCTGGCAACTGGACACCGGCGACCTATCGCGCACCTTGCACTTGGCGCTGGCCGGCTTAGGCTTCGGCTTGGTCATCGCGCCGATCACCACCACCACGCTGGCCTGGGCCACCGCCGAGCAGGCGGGGCTGGCGGCGGCGCTAGTCAACACGGCGCGCATGGTCGGCATGATGATCGGCCTATCGGCGATCACGTCGTGGGCGCTGGAACTATTCAAGCATGAGATGGCCGGCCACCCCGCCCCGATTGCCCCTTTGACCGGCGAGACACAGGCCGCCTTCGCCGCGCGTAGCGCCGAGTATCCGCACATCCTGGCCGCCGCCAGCCTGCACGTCTACACCGTCGGCTTCACCCTCGCCGCTATCGTCGCGCTGATCGGCATCCTGCCCGCGCTCGGCTTGCGGCGGCGCGCTTGATCCACGAAGGGCCACGCAGACACACGAAGAGCGCGGAGCAATTTTGATCCGCGCAGGACGCGCAGAGAGTACGAGTAGGAATTGAATTACTAGACGCTATCGGGAATAATGATTTAACGAGGCGCTGCTAACTTAGGGCACGCACGCCTCGGCTTAATACCGCTAATGTCGGCTGTTAAAGACCGATTGGAGTTCATAGGCGGCTGGAACGTGAGCTGGTCGCCCTATTCAAGCCGGTTGCCCGCTGACCGGGGGTTGGCAATCAGCCCCTGATCCTTACGTGGCTCCGCGAACGCCATGCCGAGCAGCCGCCCGGCGAAGCAGCTACGATCTGGGAGCTACAAGGGGCGTACCAAGGCAAAGCTGGGCACAGCCACGATCCGTAGCCCTAGAGTGGCACGTATTTGACTTGGTTCTTCCACTCTTCGGGAGATGTACACTCGGCCAGTATAAGAATATCCTCGATGATACGACCAAATGAACGGTGTGTCCGCACCTCAAGAACCCCCGCAACCAAAAGATCCATGTCCATCCGCTCATACGCATAACCGGCAAGCGTATCTAGATCATGGGTAAGCACGATACGACCTTCAGTGGCAGCCCAGGCTAATAATGTGAGATCATCGGCACCGGCTAGATCGGTGTCCTGTGTTCGAACAACATCTAAATCCGGCTTGCGAAGCAGCAGACCGCGCAAGATAATGTTACTGAAGTTTTCATCAGCCACGAAGCGAAGCATCGCTTATGCTTGGCCGGCGCGCTGACGTAGCAGGAGCCGCTGACGCATTGCGGCCATGTCCACGGGCGTAGCATACTGCGCGCGGGTCGCGGCACTATGCGCTTCGCGCACTGCGAGATATGTCTCAACGGCTGCCTGATAGCGCAAGTAATACGAGATTACCCGGTAAATGGCAGGGAGCTGTAAGGCTGTGTAGTGTAACGCGATTTCTTCGGCGGTGAACCCCTCCTGAAAAGCACGCACCACGGTCGTCAGTGGCACACGGGTCTGCGCCACCAATATCACCCCATCTACAGTCAGGCGCAAGGGTAGCGGATCGGCCAGCGCCACCAACGCAACTGCCGCCGCACGGCGCGCTTGGCTAATCGCCGCCGGCTCAGGGACAGCACGATCTACACTGGGGGCGGGCTGCGGTGGGGTAGACTCATGGCGCGCCGGCAGGCGGTCGCGCAAGGCCGCCATAGCCGGCGGAGTCGCATACTGGGCCAATAACTGCGCCGACTGCGCTTCGCCGGCTTGGATGTACGCCTGCACGGCGGCGCGATGCCGCAAATAGAAACTGATCACGGCATAGACATCCGCTAGTTGCAGGGTCGGATAGCGCGCAACAATTTCTTCTGGGGTCGCTCCGTTATCAAACGCATAGACCACGTTGTCCAACGGCACGCGCGTCTGTCCCACCAGCACCACGTCATTCGTCGCCACGCGCAACGGCAGCGCATCCTGTACAAGTTCTAGGGTCATCGCTTTCATCTCCCTCTGGCACGAGTTGTTCCACAGCCCCATTATACCACCACCCGTGTCCAAAATAACATACAACCTGTAACGTTGCGGTTACGGCAAGGCCGTCGTGAGCCAAAACAGCAGGATGCCGGCCGCCAGCGTCGCCAGCAGCCCCCCTGCCAGCCCGCGCCCCCACCGCCCGCGTCCCGCTAACGCCGCCAGCGCGAGGCCGCCGCCCAGCGCCAGGGGCACCATCGTGTAGAACAGGTGCTTGCCGATCATGTCCAGGCGGTAATTCACCAGTACAAAGAGGGGCAGGATGGAAATCCAGGCGGCGGTGAGCGCGGCCAGCAGCGTCTCACCAGGGACCGGCAGGGCCGCGCGGCTGCGCCAGGCGTGCCGCCAGAGGAGCAGCAGGCCGCCGCCGCCAAGCAGCAATGGGACCGGGCTAACCAAGTAGGTCAACGTCCAGCCCAGCAAATCCAGCGGATCGGTCCAGTGGACGGTGGGGGGAGCCGCCGCGCGCGCCGCCGAGGCGGGGCCGAGTAGTTGCGGCAGAGTGGTCGTCAGCAATTCGCGGATATACACGCCATAGTAACCGGCAAGCGCGCCGATCCAGGCCAGCCCGAGCAGGCCACCGACCGCCGCGCCGGCCCAGCGATAGCGCGGGCGCAGCCAGACCAGGGCCAGAATGCCCAGGACCAGGCTGGTGAACAGCGCGATGGTGGGAAAGCCGATCAGCGCCGCCATCAGCAGCCCCAGCAATAGAGCGTAGTAGATTAAGTTCTGAATTCTGAATTCTGATTTCTGAGTTGCGGGTTCTGAGGATTGGCCCACAATGAATTGCGGATCTACAGGGCCAACCCCCGCCATGAATTGCGGATCTACAGGACTACCGCCCGCAATGAATTGCGGACCTACACGCACCGTTTTGCCGTCGTCTGACCCCTGACCCCTGACCCCTGACCCCTGACCCCTGACCCCTGACGACCGCCGACCGACGACCGCCAGCAGCAGGGTGAAAAAAGCCAGCGTGAGCCATTGGTCGAGCAAGGTGGGCAGGATGCCGAAGTAGAGGGCGCGGAAGCCGAGCGGGTTGAGGGCAGCGACGGCTCCCGCCCAGAGGCCCGCCACCCCACCGCCCAGCCGAGGCGCGAAGCGGGCCAGCAGGCCGTAGCAAAACAGCACGGTACTCGCTTCCAGCAGGCAGATCAGCGCCATATTACTGTTTTCGAGCGGGAAGGGCAGCAGAGCCAGTGGAGCGACCAAGATGTAGAACAGCGCCGACTTCGGGATGAAGATCGCCAACGCCCAACGACGCGGCGGCTGGTTCAGGCCGCCGTGTGGGTCGGTGAGGGCGGCCCAGTTGCCCTGGAGCAGTTCGCGCAGCCAGCGCATATGGTAGCCCAGGTCCAAAATGACGGACTGGGGCAGGGCCATCGCGCCATAACGGGCGCAAAACGCGCCGGCCAGCAGCGCCGCCGCCAGCCGTGCGCCCTCCGGCGCGCCGGGCACGATGCGCCGGGCCAACGGTTCGCCGATCACCAGCAGGGCGTAGGTCAGCAAGCCGGTTGTCACCAGATGGTCGGTTGCTGCGGTCAACGGCAGGTGAGCCGCCGCCAGGGTGGCGACCAGCGCGGCTCCCACCAGCCCGGCGACAGCCAACGGCAGTGTGCGCCGCAACCGCCCGAACGGCGGGCCGGCGGCCGGAACGGCGAGGGGCAGCGTTGCCAGTGCGCGGCCCAGCAGCAAGTAGGCCAGGATCACCAGCGCACCTAACGCCACAAGTTGATGCAGACCCGGCCCCACGAAGCCCGGCCCTGCCGCCGAGACCGTGATGCGGTCCACCATCAGCTCAAAGGTGGGCGGCGGGCGCAAGTCTAGCACCAGATCGGGCGCAGACAGGGCGACAGAGTGGGCGGCATCTACCGGGAAGGTGAGGGTTTGCCAGCCGGCGGGCAGCGGCGGGTGGGCATAGGTGGTGCCGTTGACGTTCAGCAGCAGCGGCAGATCGGCGCGACCGGGATTCAGTGTGACGGTGACGGTATAGGGCACGCCGCCGCCGAGACCCGGCAGGGTGAGGTAGCTATCGGCCCCGCCACGGCGAAAGTTGCGCCCACCGGGGGTCTCCTCTTGCACATCGCGGTAGTGGCGCACATAGGGCTGGTCGGACAGATCGCCCACTTCGATGGTGTAGGCATGGCGCACCTGATAGGCCGCCGTGGCCCCCAGCGCGGTCAGCGCGACGATGGCCCAGAGAGCCGGGCGGGCCAGCAGCCGGCCCAGCAAGCGCGCTTCGGGCCATAGCCGGCGCAGCAACGGACCACGCAGCAACAGCAAGAGATAGGCAACCAGGGTCACCGCGCTGCCACTGCCCAACGCCGTGGTGATCGCCAAGCGGTTGACTGCCAGCCCCGCCACTAGCATCACTGCGGCCCCAGCGGTCGCGGGCAACGCCCAGCGCACAGCCAGCCGCCCCAGGCACAGATAGAACAAGGTGAGCAGGACGAGGCCATAGACGAGTTGCGTGTAAGCCGGAATCACCAAACCCGGCTCCGGCGGCGACACCGTCAGCGCATCAAGCATGATGCCTTGCGGTGGCACGCGGATCTCGACCACTAGATCGCGCGAAGCGAGGGCGCGAGGGTGGGTAGCATCTACGCGCAAGGCCACCGTCTGCCGGCCGACGGGCAGGGGGCGTTGCAGCAGCACCGCGCCGTTGACTAGGATCGTCGCGGGCACGGCGGCGCGGCCAGGGTTGAGGGTCAGCGTGACGGTGTAGGGCACGCCTCCACCGATGCCGGGCAGGGTCAAGTAGCTATAAGTATCGGTCCAGCGATAGCTGCGCCCAATCTGCGTATCGGCCAGCGGCTCGTGGAAATTGAGGACATAAGGATCATCGCCGGGGCTGCCCACGTCTATGTGGTAGCCCTGGCGCACCTGATAGGCGGCGATCATGCCGACTAGCGCCAGCGCAAGCAAGGCCCAGAAGCGGGGCCGCGCTAACAGCCGGTATACCTGCCCGCCCTCGGCGCGCAACGCCCGCCCCAGGCGCACCAGGAGACCCTGCTGCGCCGCATCACCACTCACTGCCTACTGCCTACCGCCTACCGCGCCGGCGGCGGCTTCGGCGGCTTCGGCGGCGGCGGGCGTGGCGGGCGTGGCGGTGTAGCGCGTGGCGGTGTAGATATCGGTCAGTTGGGC
>JALYUO010000783.1 GCA_030853735.1 Chloroflexota bacterium | reverse complement strand
GCGGCATCCAGCTTGGCGGCGCGGGCGGCATAGCCCAGCGGGTCCAACTGATCGGCGGTCCAGTACCAGCAGTCCCACCAATCGGCGCGGCGGGCGATCAGCGGCAGGATGGCTTCGCCGGTGCTGCCGATCATAATCGGCGGCGGCGGGCTGGGCAACGGCTCGCAATAGGCTTCGCTGATGCTGAAATGTTCGCCCTGGAAGGAGGGGGCCGGTTCGGTCCACATCTGCTGAATAATGGTCAGCGCTTCCTCCAATTGGGCGCGGCGCACCCCGGCAGATGGGAAGGGGTAGCCATACGCGCGATGCTCCTCCTCGCGCCAGCCCGCGCCGATGCCCAAGATCAGCCGCCCGCCGCTCAGGAGTTGCAGCGTCGCCGCCATCTTCGCCAGCAGGGCCGGGTTGCGGTAGCCCAACCCCAGCACCAGCGTGCCGACGCGCAGCGTGGGGAAGCGCGCCGCCAGCCAGGTCAGCGTGGTCCAACCTTCGAGCCAGGGGCTGCTGCGCCGCTCCAAGCCATAGAAATGGTCATAGACCCACAGCGACCCGAACGACTCGGCCACCACCGGCAAAATCGTCTCCTGCTGGGCCAGCGCCAGCGGCACACCGCCACTGGCCCGCATCCCGACCATCGGCGCGACCCAGCCAAACTCGATTGTGGGCATCCTGGCCTCCCTATTCGTCATGTTCCGGCGGCGGGTGCTTGCCATAGGCATATAGCGCAGCCCGTAGATTCAATCATGAGAGCGAGGTCGGAGGCCCAATGCCTCTACCAACTGGGACAAGGTGGTTTTGCGAATTTGCGCCAATGCTATCAAATCCTGCACCCGGTCCACATCACGCGCTTCGACTTGGTCCATCATGCGGATCAACTCGGCGTGTTCCTCGCTGCTAAGGGTCTCATCCTGCCGCTTGCCGATCAGATCATCAAGCCGCGTGTAAAACTCCGCTGAGAAGCCCTTGTTGATCCGGTGCAACAACTCCGACTTAGTCACGAGGGAGTGGGTGCGGTGGGCACGCCATCCGCAGAGAGTTCCGCCTGTACCGGGATTATGGTCATCTGGATAACTCCTTCCCTAAATCCTCCGGTGGGTGCGCGCCAACGGCACGTAACGCTGCCCGTATATTGATCAGCCCAGGTCGATTCAACTGTAAGGCTTCAATGGTCGCTCGCCCTGTAGGAGTCAAGCCCTCGACTAGCGTGAAATCCTTACTCCACGCAAAATGATCAGACCATTGTTCGCGGCGCGGATTATACAGCAATGCTGATTGCCCCGTTGAAGAATCCGTTGCTGCCAGTTTTGTATGTTTATGGCTATTGCAGTTCTGGCAAGCAAGCGCGAGATTATCGAGCGTTGTTTCACCGCCGACGTGTTCAGGTTGGATATGGTCCATTGATAAACTGGTTCCCGAGTAGCTACCCGGAAACCGGCAATATTCACAACAATTATTGGCACGCTTTGTTACAGATCTTCGTTGCTCGGCAGTGATCCGTGTTTTACTCATTCCGACGGGGGCGCGGATGAATACCCAGCAACTGGATCATCGCATCGAACGTAGTATTGTGGATAGTAGCCAGTTGACCAACGCATTTCAGTCGATCTGCTTGGTGCATTTCTAGCTTATCCAGCATCGCAACTAGCTCATCAGCCTCTGCGGCAGTAAGCGTGTCGTCATCACGCTTATCAAGCAAATCATCGTAGCGCGTAAAAAACTCGGCTGAGAAATCGTCGCGAATCCGACGCAGCAACTCTGCTTCACTATGCACAAGAGCAGGGGCATTACGATAGGCACGCAGCGATAATACTTGCCCCACAAAGCGTTCCAATTCTGGATTATCTAGCTGCTCAACCGCTTTCACTAGCTCTTCGGGCGAGAGTTGCGCTTGCACTTGGACCAGAGTCATTGGATACCTCCTCTACACTAGCAGATCCGCCCGCCCGATCTCGGTGAGGTAGGCGCGGTAGCGGGCGAAGGCGGGTTGGACGACGGGCAGCAGGGTTAGCAGTTGCATCAGTGCGCCGCTCACCTGGATGTCGCCTTGCGCTAGGGCCGTCATGGGGTTCAGCGCGCCCTGCCAGAGGCGGTGCGCGTTGTCGGCGGAGAGCGCCAGCTGGATCGGCGCAGCGAACGGCGGGGGGCCGTAGTAGATGTCGAAGGGGCCACCTTGCGTCGCGGGGTTCACCCCATCAATGGTCACGGTCAGGGTGGGGTCGCTGAGGTTGAAGGTAGTCTGCACGCCCGCCGTGCGGACTTGCGGCCCCAATTCGGCATCGGCGCGCATCGCTTCCATAAAGCCGCCCAGGATCTCTTCCAGCTCCTGGCTGTTCTTGAAATAGGCCACCGTAGTTACTCCTTTATGCGTCAGTCGGTCGTTGATAGACCAAGCCCCCGGCTTTGATCACCAGCCACGGTCGGGCCAGCACGGTCAGGTCGGCCAGCGGGTCGCCGTCTACCACCAGCAGGTCGGCGGCATAATCGGGCGCGATACGGCCCAGACGATGCTCCAGGCCGAGCGCCCGCGCCGAACCGGGGCCGGCGGTTTGCAGCGCGGCCAGCGGAGTCAGGCCATGCGCGACCATTAGTTGCAGTTCGGTCACGAGATCGGCGGCGGGGTTATAGGGCGTACCGCCGTCGTTGCCGGCAGCGATGTAGACCCCAGCGGCCGCCGCCCGCGCGAACGAGTCGAAGTGGGCCGCCGATACGCGGCGCGATTTTTCGACGGCGTAGGCCGGGATGCCGCGGGCTTCGCCCGCCGTCACGATCTGGTGCGGCGCGGCCAGCGTCGGCACCAACACCACGCCGCGCTCCACCATCAGGGCAATGGCTTCGTCGTCCAGAAAGATGCCGTGTTCGATGGTGTCAATACCGGCGCGCAGGGCGTTTTTGATGCCCGCCGTGCCTTGCGCGTGCGAGGCGGTGCGTTTGCCGGCTTTGTGCGCCTCTTCGATGCCGGCGCGCAGTTCGTCTTCGTCAAGCTGGGTCGCGCCCGGCTCCA
This sequence comes from Chloroflexota bacterium, assembly GCA_030853735.1. Taxonomy (GTDB): domain Bacteria; phylum Chloroflexota; class Chloroflexia; order QHBQ01; family JAICKM01; genus JAICKM01. The sequence continues at coordinate 6,286 of JALYUO010000783.1, read as the reverse complement.
CCCCAGGAGTCAGCACGCCGCCGGTTGCCATCAGCTTGATCACATCCGCCCCGGCGCGCAACTGTTCACGCACCGCCTTGCGGACCTCCACCGGCCCGTCGGCTTGGCGGCCAATCGGCCAGCCGTGCCCGCCGGTCATGGTGATCACCTTGCCCGCGCACAACAAGCGTGGCCCCGGCAGGTCGCCGCGCGCAAACGCCGCCCGCAGCGCCATCTCGTGATACTCGTAGCCGCCCAGGTCACGCGCTGTGGTGATGCCCGCTTCCAGCATCCGCCGCCCGCGCAGCGCGCCCTGGATCGTGATCGCCGCCGCCGACTCGCGCTGCATGGCGGCAAACGAGTCGCCGCTCTGGTCTTCCATCAGGATATGAATATGGGCATTGATCAGCCCCGGCAGCAACGTGCGCCCGCCGAGATCCAGCACCCGCCCGCTGGTCTCCGGCACCGTCTGCCCCGCCCGATAGATCGCCGTGATGGTCTCGCCGTCCAGCAGCACCGTCGCATCGTCGAGCGGCGCATCCCCGCTGCCGTCCAGCACGCGGGCGTGGGTCAGGGTGAGTGTTTCGGCCATCAGTCGCCTCCCAGCGCGTGAAACGTAAAACGTGAGGTATTAGAGTTGTACAGGAAATACGCAATACGTAATGCGTTTGTAACTACTCAGGTAAGCCTCGCGGGGCGGAGCCACCCTCCTACAATTTGCTCCGCACGCACCCCCTCGGCCTTTACGCTGAGTCGTTACATACGTTTCACATTTCACGCTTTACGTCTCACCCCTCCCGCGCTAACCGCAGCCCGCGGATCTCTACTTCGACGCGCTGGCGGCCCTGCCAAGTGTCGAGTTTGAGGCCGAACATCAGGTCTACGCGCGTGCCGGCTTTCAATTTGGGCTGCCAGTCGGGAGCCAAGCCAAAGCCGACGGCGCGCACGGTGGGACCGGGGCTGTCGGGCGGGGCCAGGGTCACGATGAGTGTGCGCCCGTCTTTGCCGTTGGCGCTGCTTTCTTGCACGCGCAGGTTGCGGGCCACGAACAGCGGGCGGCTATTGCCGTGGCCGTGCGGTTCCAGCACGCTCAACTCGGCCATCGTCTCCACGGTCACGCGGGTGAGGGGCAGTTCGTACTCGGCGTTCAGTTCGCCCGCCAGTTGGCTGGGGTCGGTCATGTCGCTGTCCACGATCTCAGTGAAGCGTTCGCAAAACTCATCCCAATTGGTGTTCAGCACCGTGAGACCGGCGGCAGCGGCGTGGCCGCCATAGTTTTGTAGCAGATCTTCGCATTCGGTCAGCAGGGCGTGCAGGTCGAAGTGACGGGTCGAACGGGCGCTGCCCCGGCTCACCGTGCCGTCGTCGCTCAGGATCAGAGTCGGGCGGCCAAACTCCTCGCACAGCCGCCCGGCGGCCAAGCCGACCACGCCCACATCCCAGCTTGCGTCGCGCAGGATGATCGCCGGGGTGTCTTGCTCCAGTTCGGCGACGCGGGCGCGGGCTTGGGCCTGGATACCGCGCGTGATCTCCTGCCGTCGCCCATTCTCGGCTTCCAGTTGCCCGGCCAGCGCCGTAGCCTGGGCTTGGTCGGTAGTCAGCAGCAAGTCATAGGCCAGTTTCGCATCGTCCAGCCGTCCAGCGGCGTTGAGGCGCGGGCCGATGATAAAGCCAATATGGTGCGTGGTGATGGCGGCCGGGTCCAGCCCGGCGGCGCGGCACAGCGCGATCAGCCCGACCCGCCGCGTGGTCCGCAACGCCGCCAGCCCATGCGCCACCAGCGTGCGGTTCGCGCCGGTCAACGGGGCCACGTCGGCCACCGTGCCGATGGCGACCAGTTCGAGCAGGTCGGTATTCCGCACGCCCGGCGGCTTGCCCAGCTTTTCGACCAGCGCACGCACCACCTGATGGGCCACACCCACACCGGTCAGCCAGTAGAAGGGATTGCTTTCGTCACCGGTTTTGGGGTTGATCAGGATCGCATCGGGCATCTTCTTGGGCAGCGTGTGGTGGTCGGTCACGATCAGGTCCAGGCCGCGCGTCTTGCCGTGCGCCACTTCGTCCCGGTCGCTGATGCCGCAATCCACCGTGATCACCAGCGTCACGCCCTTGTCGGCCAATGCGTCGAGCGCGGCGATGTTCAGGCCGTAGCCGTCGCGCTTGCGGTGCGGCACATGGATCTCCACCGTCGCGCCCCAGGCCCGCAACGCCTGGGTCAGCAGGGTGGTCGAGGTCACGCCGTCGGCATCGTAGTCGCCGTAGACGGCAATCGTCTCTGTGCCGATGGCGCGCAAAATGCGCTCCACCGCCGCCGCCATGCCGCTGATGCCCAACGGACTGGGCAACGGCGCAGCGGTCGGGTCGAGGAAGGCGGCGACGGTAGCTTTCATGCCGTCCACGGTCAGGTGCGGCGGCAAGACGCTATGCTCGTCGGCCGGCTCGGCGTGCAAGGCTGCGGGATGGATGATGCCGCGACTGGCGAGTAGTTGCAGCACCAGCGGAGTGAGGCGCGCATCAGCCAGCGCCGCACTCAGTTCCTCGATCTGGTCGGGCTTGAGTTGGGGCTTTTTTCTCCACCGTTTGGGTGGTGCTTCCACGGGGCAGACCTCTTTCTAGCAGGCAACATTGTCCCATCTTAGCACAGATGCGCGCCCCGACGCAAGGCGACCTGCGCTTTTACGGTTTTCAACCCGGAGCCATGGAGCCACGGAGGTTTTTAGGTGAACGGGTAGGCTGACTAGCTGCTCCGTGCAGAATGGTTGGCGCAGGATCAGGAGATCTTTTGGGCCACCCTCAACAAGTACGCACGCAGCAAGCAGCGCCCCTACAGATCGCCCCGCCCAACCGAGTATGCACGCAGCAAGCAGCGTCCCTACAGATCACCTAACATATCCTCCGTGTCTCCGTGTCTCCATGTTGAACGATTCGTCGGTTAGCCATTGAGCCGCGGGGCGACTTCGCGAATGAAGCGTTCGAGGCCACCGGGCGCAGGGTAGTCCATGAAGCGTAGCATGAAGTGGCGCACCCCGGCATCAATAAAGCCCTGCAACTCGCGCGTCACCTCGTCGGGCGTGCCCGCGACGATGTGCAGGTTGGGCCAGCGCGCGGCATCGGCGGAGCGATCCGCGATGCTCACCCAGCCGCAGTAGGCGCGCAGAATGGCCTGCGGATCGCGGCCTACGGCGGCGCAATGCGCGTCCAGCACGCGCGACTTGTGCTGGAACACGTCGAGCGGGGCCACGTCCAGGCACCACCAGTCGGCCAATTCCGCCGTCACGCGCAGGGTACGCTTCTCGCCCGCGCCACCCACCATGATCGGGATCGGGCTTTCGGGCAAGGGCGACAGGAACGCGCCGTTCAGGTGATAATGCGCGCCGTGGAAGTGGGCTGGGCTATCTTGCCAGAGCGCCCGGCAGACGCGGATCGCCTCGTCCAATTGTTGCACCCGTTCGGCATTCGGCTTGAACTCGAAGCCGTACTCATGGTGTTCGCCGCCGTTGTTGCCCGCGCCGATACCCAGGATGAACTTGTTGCCGCTCAGGTAGTGCATATTGAGCGCCATCTTCGCCAGCAGGCCGGGATTGCGGAACGCCTGCCCGGCCACCAGCGTGCCGAAGCGCATCCCTGGATTGCGCGCCGCTTCATAGGCCATGTTGGTGAAGCATTCGAGGTGCGACTTGTCGCCCCAGCCCATGTGGTCCTCAAACCAAAGGGTGTCAAAGGTGGGACGCAGCAGGGTCATCAGCTGCTCGTTGGTCTCGTGCAACTGGTGCCACAGCGCCGGGTCTTGCGGGCCGTGCCCGGCGGGAACGTCAAAGTGGGCGGGCTGGGTGATCCAGCCGTAGGTGACGGGAGTAGCGTTCGGCGTGGTCATAAGGCTCCTCTGCGTATTGCGTATTGCGTGTTGCGTAAGGGGTCGTTAGCAGGCCCGTTGTAAGAGAACGCAAGAAGCCATGATTTCGCACGATGGAGACGGGGGCGACTGGAACTCGCCGCTACCGCTACGCAGCCCGCCTACGCGGGCTGCGGAACCACTGGCTGTGATCCCGCTCGCCCCGGCTCCCTAACGCTGCCCGGCCAGCAAGAAGCGCAGCGCGCCGGGCAGACGCGCGGCCCAAGAGGTCTCGTTATGCTGCCCGCCGAGGGCGACGTGGAACTGCAAATCGGCGGGCGGGTAGCCTTTGGCGCGCAACAACGCGGCCATGCGTTGGGCCTCGTCGATCAAATAGGTGGAGCGGCGGCCCGATCCGCCGGGGGTCTCCTGGTCGCCCACATCCATATAGAGGCGACCGCCAATGAACGGCGTTTGCTGCACCAATGCCGCCATCTTGCCCTGCGTGGACCAGAGGGCCGGGCTGAACACGCCGGCGAAGCCGAACACCAGGGGGGCCGCGAAAAACGCATAGAGGCTGACCAGCCCGCCCAGCGACGACCCCGCCGTGCCGGTATGTGCGCGATCCGGCTGGGTGCGGAACGCCTGATCGATGAGCGGCTTCACCGTGTCGGTCAGGAAGTGGATATAGCTCGCCGCGCGTCCACCGCCCAGCCACGGATGGGGGAACGGCGAATACTCGGCCGTGCGCTGCGGCCCAGCGTTGGGGATGCCGACGATGATCGCCTCAATGCCTTCCCCGCTCAGGGCTTCCATCGTCGCATCTACGTGCCACTCGCCGCTAAAGCTGGTCGCCGCATCAAACAGGTTCTGCCCGTCGTGCATATAGATCACCGGGTAGCGGCGATCCGACCAAGCATAGGACGGCGGCAGATAGACCAGCAAGTGCCGCTGCCCACTCTCCGGCGGGCCAAACTCGGCGCTAGACACCTTGACCGTGCCCACCACCGTATGCGCGCCCCCGCTGGGATAATCGTGCCACTCCGTCGTCGCGTGCCCCGCGTGTCCTGTCAGTTGTTCCAATAGCTCCATGTTCACCTTCCATGCTGCACCCCCAGATACGCAGCGCGTATTGCGTAATGCGTATTACGCCTACGCATTACGTATCGGGAGTACGCATGGTTCTCTTGTCTATTGCTAGGCTGGTGATCTTGGTCGGAAAGCGGGATCGCGGACTGTAGGAGCGGCCACAAGAACCCATAGATCTGCTGTCTATCGAGTACCCGAATACGCAATACGCAATACGCAATACGTCAGGGCATCGCCAGCATGAGGCTTTCTAGCGCCAAGCGCGGGCTGACATTTTGCCCTAGCTGTTGCTGCGTGGCGGTGACGGCGGCGAGGAAGGCTCCGATCTGGCGCGGGGTCAGGCCGGCGGCGGTCGCGGCCAGGGCGGAGCGGCGGTCGGTGTTGAGCACCAGATCGGCGGCTCCCACGCGCACCACCAGCAAATCGCGCCACCAGAGGGCCAGTTGGGTCAACGTGGCGAACACGGCGGCGCGGTCGGCGCTGAAGCGAGCGGCCAAGTCGGCGGCGAACGCGAAGCGGGCGGGCAGATCGGCGGCGGGCAGCGCGGCCAGCAGATCCAGCAATTCGCTGCGCTCAACTAGCCGTTCGGGGTGGTGGGCCGTGTCCAGCGCCCAGCCTAGCCGCCCGCCGCCAATCGCCGCCAGCAACGTCGCCTGCGCCTCGGCCACGCCCGCCGCGCGCAACGCCACCGCCATCGCCGCCCGGCTCAGGGGCCGCAACGGGATCAGTTGTACCCGCGACACAATGGTGGGCGGCAAGTCGTTCGCATCGGCGGCCAAGAGCAGCAGCACGGCATAGGGCGGCGGTTCTTCCAGCGTTTTGAGCAGCGCGTTGGCCGCCGCTAGGCTCATCGTGTCGGCATCTTCAACCACCGCCACGCGCCAACGGCCTTCGTAGGGGCGCAAGGCTAGGCTGCCCTGCACGCTGCGGATCGTGCTGATCGAGAGTTCTTTGTTCACCCGCCCTAGCTGCTCCGGCTCTGCCCCTTGCCGGGCCAGACTGTACCAATCTACGTCGGGATATGTCCCCCGTGCGATCAGCGTGCAGGCACGACAGCGCCCGCACGGGATTGCGGATTGCGGATTGCGGAAGCCCGTAGGGTTCCCCTCGTGGGTTGCGGATTGCGGATCGACGGCAGATGCGCTGCCGGCTGCGCCGGTGTCAGCGAGACCGGCCAGGGGGTCGCCCTGGCAGAAGAGGGCTTGGGCAAAGAGGCGGGCCAGGGTCGCCTTGCCGATCTGGGCGGGGCCGGTGAGCAGGTAGGCGTGGGCGGGGTGGCTGTGGGCCAGCGCGCGGTGCAGCAACTCGACCGCCGCCGCGTGACCCACCACCGGCCAGCCGGGCACCGTGGCTGCACTCATCCTGCGCCCTTACGCGGGCCGGGGG
>JALYUO010000769.1 GCA_030853735.1 Chloroflexota bacterium | reverse complement strand
CCCTCACCCACCGTTTCGGCGCAACTTTCCCGGCCAAAAACATAAATCCTTCAATAAGTAGTGAAATCTCATCCCTTTTCTGCCGCCACCCCAAAAAAATAATGCCTAATACAAGGCTAAATGAGGGTCATGTCCTCTGACCCCCCTCCTCGATGTCATTATATATAGAGGGGTAAAATTATCCGCCCCCACCGACCAAACACTAGGCATACTCCTTGCGGAGTTAGTGGAAAGAGAGCCGGCCATGCAAACCCAACCCGCCGTCGCTGCCCGTCCTTCGTGTCCCTTCGTGTCCTTCGTGGATCAACCAGCGTACCAAAGAGGAGCCACCCCCATGCCCAACCGCCTCAGCCACGAGACCAGCCCCTACCTCCTGCAACACGCCGCCAACCCGGTAGACTGGTATGCTTGGGGGCCGGAGGCGCTGGCCCGCGCCCAGGCCGAAGACAAGCCGATCCTGCTGTCCATCGGCTACTCCGCTTGCCACTGGTGCCACGTCATGGCCCACGAATCGTTCGAGAACCCGGCCATCGCCGCGCTGATGAACGCGCACTTTGTCTGCATCAAAGTGGACCGCGAAGAGCGCCCCGACCTCGACTCGATCTACATGGCCGCCGTCCAGGCGCTCACCGGCCAGGGTGGCTGGCCCATGACCGTCTTCCTCACCCCCACCGGCCGGCCCTTTTTTGCCGGCACCTACTTCCCGCCCACCGCGCGCCACGGCCTGCCCGGCTTCCCCCAGGTGCTGCAATCGCTGGCCCGCGCCTATGCCGAGCAGCGCACCGCAGTAGACGAATCCGCCGCCGAACTGACCAGCCATCTGGCCGACCGCAGCGCCTTGCCGGCCACGGCTGCCAGCCTACAGATGGAGACGCTAGACCGCGCGGCCACGGCGCTGGCCCGCGAATACGACCCCCGCCACGGCGGGCTGGGCAACGCCCCCAAGTTTCCCCAAGCGATGGCCTGGGCCTTCCTGGTGCGCCAATACCACCGCACCCACGAGCCGCGCCTGCTGGCGATGATCGAACATACCCTGCACGCTATGGCCGAGGGCGGCATCTACGACCACCTGGGCGGCGGCTTCGCCCGCTACTCCACCGACAATCGCTGGCTAGTGCCCCACTTCGAGAAAATGCTCTACGACAACGCCCTGTTGAGCCGCCTCTATCTGCACGTCTATCAGATCACCGGCGACCGCTTCTACCGCCGCATCGTCGAACAGACGCTGGACTACGTGGTGCGCGAAATGACCAGCCCTGAAGGCGCATTCTACTCCACCCAGGATGCCGACAGCGAAGGCGAAGAGGGCAAGTTCTACATTTGGACCCCCGCCGAAATCCGCGCCGTCCTGCCGCCCGATCAGGCGCGCGTGGCGCTGGCCTATTGGGGGGTGACGGAGGGCGGCAACTTCGAGGGGCGCAACATTCTGAACGTCTCGCGCCCCGCCGCGACCGTCGCCGCCGAGTTGGGGCTAACCGCGGAGGCGCTGGCGGCCATCGTGGCCCAGGCGCGGGCGGCGCTCTATGCCGCGCGCGAGGGCCGGGTGCATCCGGGCCGCGACGAAAAAACCCTGGTCTCCTGGAATGGGCTGATGCTGCGGAGTTTCGCCGAGGCCGCCCGCATCCTGGATCGCCTCGACTACCGCGCCGTGGCCCAACAGAATGCCGCCTTTATCCTGGGCCAAATGCGCGAGGGCGACCGCTTGCTGCGGACCTATAAGGATGGCCGCGCCCATCTAGCCGCCGTGCTGGAAGACTACGCCTTCTACGCCGCCGGCCTCTTGGCCCTCTACGAAGCCGACTTCGACCCGCCATGGTTCGCCGCCGCCCGCGCCCTGGCCGATGGAATGCTGGCGCGTTTCGCTGACCCGGCCGGTGGCTTCTTCGACACCGCCGGCGACAGCGAAACGCTGATCATGCGGCCCAAAGACCTGCTCGAAAGCGCCATCCCGTCCGGCAACGCGGTGGCGGCTGAGGCGTTGCTGCGGCTCTACTATTATACCATGGAGGATCGTTACTACGACGCGGCGCAGGGCACACTGGCGGCGGCGGGTGCGCTGCTCGCCCAATACGCCAGTGGGGTCGGCGAAATGCTCTGCGCGCTCGACTTCTCGCTGGCCGCCGTGCGCGAAATCGCCCTGATCGGCGCGCCCGGCCAAGCCGACACCGACGCGCTGATCGCCGCCACCTTCGGCCCCTACCGCCCGCACCAGATCGTCGCCGCCGCCGCCCCCGACGATTCCGCCGCCCTTGCTAAGATCCCGCTGCTCGAAGGCCGCCCCCAGCGCGACAACCAGGCCACCGCCTACGTCTGCGTCCACGCCGCCTGCCAAGCGCCCGTCACCGACCCCGCCGCTCTCACCGCGCAACTCAGCTAATGCGGAATGCGGAATGCGGAATGCGGAATTACGGGGAATCTTATGAAATGCTCCTCTGTGGCGACTTATCACATTCGTTGATTCCGCATTCCGCATTCCGCATTCCGCATTTGGGCTATAGCCGCTCGAATACAGCGGCGATGCCCTGGCCGCCGCCGATGCACAGGGCCGCTACGCCGAAGCGACCGCCCCGCCGGCGCAGCTCATAGAGCAGCGTCAGCGCCAAGCGTGCGCCACTCGCGCCTAACGGGTGGCCCAGCGCGATAGCCCCGCCGTTGACGTTCACCCGGTCGCGGTCCAGCTTCAGTTCGGCTTCTACGGCCAGATACTGGGACGCGAAGGCTTCGTTGATCTCAAACAGATCGATCTCGTCGAGCGTCAGATCGGCCCGTTTGAGCGCGGCGCGGATGGCCGGGGCCGGGCCGATGCCCATCATCTCCGGCTCCACGCCGACCACCGCCCAGGAGATGAGCCGGCCCAACGGCTGGAGTTTGCGAGCGGCGGCAAAGGCGCTGCTGCTGACCACCAGCGCCGCCGCCGCATCGTTGATGCCGCTGGCGTTGCCCGCCGTCACCGTGCCGCCTTCCTTGAAGCGCGCTTTGAGGCGGGCCAGGGCGGCGGCGTTGCTGTCGGGGCGTGGGTGTTCGTCGCTGGTCACTTCGAGCGGTTCGCCCTTTTTGCCGTGGCCGGGTGTGGGCACGATCTCTTCGGCCAAGCGACCGGCCGCTTGTGCGGCGGCGGTGGCTTGCTGGCTCCGCAGCGCAAAAGCGTCGGCAGCCTCGCGGCTAACGCCATAGCGCACGGCTAGGTTCTCGGCGGTCAGCGCCATGCTCACCCCGCACAAGCTATCGGTCAGCGCGGCCCACAGCGAGTCTTGCAGCCGCGCATCCTGGCCCAGGTCCAATCCCCAGCGCCCGTTGTACAGCACATGGGGTGCCTGGCTCAGGTTCTCGGTGCCGCCGGCCAGCGCGCATTGCGACTCATCGAGCAAGATACCCTGCGCGGCGCTAATGACGGCTTGCAGGCCGCTGCCACACAGCCGGTTGACCGTCAGGGCCGGGGTTTCTTGCGGGATGCCGCATTGCAGGCCGACATGGCGGGCCAGATAAACGGCATCGCTACTGGTCTGCAAAACGTTGCCCAGCACCACGTTATCCACATCGCTGGGGGTCAGTCCGGCGCGGCTAATGGCGGCTTGCCCGGCGTAGACCCCCAACTGCGTGGCCGTCGTCTTGCGGAACACGCCGCCAAAGGTGCCGACCGGGGTGCGTGCCCCATCTATGATCACAATGTCCCGATTGAACGCCATTGTTCACTCCTATCTTGCGTTTTTAGCCCCACCAGAAGCTGGCGGCGATGATCACATAGAGGCCAACCAGCGCCGTTCCCTCCAGCCAGGTCGATTCGCCGTCGTAGATCACCAGGGCGGTGATGATGGCCGATAAGGCCAGCGCGGCCAGCAGCAGCGGTGGCAGGACCAGGTTGAGTGGCGCGCCGCCGGTGAAGCGGCTGAGAATGACCAGCGCCGGGGCTAGGGCAATAGCGACTTGCAGGCTGCTGTTGAGAATGACGCTGATGGCGAAGTCGGGCTGATTGCGGGCGGCCATTTGCACGCCCACCACGTTTTCCACCGCGTTGCCGGCGATGGCGACGATGACCAAGCCGGTGAAGCCTTCCGACAGGTGCAGCGCGGTCATGGTTGGTTTGAGGGCTTCTACGAACCAGTCGGACACAAAGGCCGCGCCCACGCCGGCCGCCACCAGCAGCACCAGGGTGAGCGGTAGCGGCCAGTGCGCCTCTTCCTCGACCACGGGCGCAGTTTCGGCGCTGGCTCCCGGCCCGCCTTTGAGCGAGAAGGGGATGCTGGCGGCAAAGACCACCAGCAGCACGACGGCGACGATGATGCTCAGTTCGCCGACATGGGGCGCGTCGGGCAAGCCCGGCTGGGTCGCCAGCGTGGGGATCGCTAGGCCGGCCACACTGAGCAAGAGGAGCACCGACATCATGCGCGTCGGGCCTTTGCCGAAAGTCTGGGTGCCGTGGCGCAGGCCGCCGACGATAAAGGCGATGCCCAGCACGAGCAGGCTGTTGCCCAGGATCGAGCCGATCAGCGCCGCTTGGACTACGCCGACCAAGCCGGCGCGCAGGGCGAAGATCGCGATAAACAGTTCGGGCAGGTTGCCGAGGGCTGATTGCAGCACGCCGGTTGCGCCGGGGCCGAAGCGCACGGCCAGTTGGTCGGTCGCGTCGCCCACCATGGAGGCCAAGCCGCCCATCGTCACCGCCGCGATGGCGAACACTAGTACATGGTCCGCGCCGATGCCTTGCAAGACCGCCGTCAGCAAAGTGCCGGCCACCGCCACGGCTAGGGTAATCCATTCCTTGCGATTGAGCATTCCTAAGCCGGCCATTTGCGTTGTCATAGGGTTTGTCTCCTTATGCGTGTGGGGCCGCAGTTCTGTGGGCCATTATAGCGGTCTGCTGGGCGGTCTGCAAGCTACCCTGCCTTGCCGGGCGGGGCCGGTTTGTGATAGGATTCCTGTATGGCAATGCGTTGGGGGCAAGTAGGCGTGGGGCTGGGTCTGCTGGGCTGGCTGCTGATCGGGCTGATGGGGTCAGACAGCATGACCTTCATGTTTTGGACGTGGCTGTGGCCGGTGCTGCTGGGGGTCGGTGGCGTGCTGGCGGGCGTAGGCGCAGCCTGGGGCGCGTGGCGGCAGCACTCTAGGCCGGGGCGGATCTGGGCGGCAGCGGCGCTGCTGGTCGGCACGAGTGCGTTACTGGGGGCTGTAGCGGGCTTTGTCGGCATGGTTGGAGCGATGGCGCACGGCCCAATGGTCATGCCGTAGCATAGGAGTCGGCGCGCCGGGCGGACCTCACCCCCCAACCCCCTCTCCTAAAGAGAGAGGGGGAGTTTACGCAGTGGTGATCCCGCCTCTGACGACCCCTGTATTCATCATTAACTCCCCCTCTCTCTTTAGGAGAGGGGGTTGGGGGGGTGAGGTCCGCATACAATACGCTCACGACACTCGTTTTGCTGGAGGAGACTTAATGATTCCGATTGAACCGCTGGGCCTGGAAGTGGACGATAGCACGCATAGCCTGTCTATCACCTGGAGCGACGGCCATATCAGTTTGCACGACCTGCCCCACCTGCGCTGGCTCTGCCCGTGCGCCGAGTGCAAAGGCGAGTGGGGGCTGCCCGGCACCATGACCGCGCCCCGCACTCTAAGTGCCGACCAAACCGAACTAGTGGATCTGCGCTCGGTCGGGCGCTACGGCCTCACCCCCGTCTGGGGCGACGGCCACAGCACCGGCATCTATACCTATGACTACCTGCGGAAAAACTGTGAGTGCCCGGCGTGCGCGGCCAAAGCGCCGGCCTGACCTCTAGCCCGCTTGTGGCTGCCCCACTTGCCGCGCATAACATATTATTTAAGATCCGACTTGGTTTGGAGTTTAGACTATTTCTCATAGGACAAGCACGCCTAAAGTGTGCCTGGAAACCGAATACTTACGTTGTTCGCTCACCGATTTGGGCGTGAATCACGCCCAAAATCTGGCTATCTGTGCCTAGCA
>JALYUO010000761.1 GCA_030853735.1 Chloroflexota bacterium | reverse complement strand
CCGCCACCGCCGGCAGCGTGGCATCGGCCTGCACCGTGAGGGTCAGCCCGGCGCGCTCGGCTTGGGCGCGCAAGCGCCCGGCGGCGCGGTTGAGCAGGGCCGGCACGGCCACCGGCGCGATCTGGAGCGTGATCTGGCCCGATTCGATCTTGGAGAGTTCCAGCAGTTCGCGCACCAATTGGGTGAGGCCGTCCACCTCCACATCAATGCGTTGCAGAAAGCCGGCGGCGGCGGTGGGATCGTCGTGAACGGCGGTCATCAGCGTTTCGACCAGCAGTTTGATCGAGGCCAGGGGCGTGCGGAGTTCGTGGCCGATGTTGGCGACAAAGTCGCGGCGGGCGCGTTCCAGCCGCCGCAGGTCGGTCACGTCTTGCAGCATCAGCAAGCCGGTAGGACTGCCTGCACTGCCGGCGGGCACGGCCGTGACGACGGCAGCGACGCGGCGCGTGTTGAGGTCGAGTTCCACCCGTTGGCTGATGCCGGTTGCCAGGGTGGTATGCAGCGCGGTGTGCAGTTCGTGGCTGTGGCTGAGTTCGATGGCTGTGCGCCCGGCGGCCTGGTCCGCTTCGACCACCAGCAGGCGCGCGGCGGCGGGGTTGAGGCCGGTCACCACCCCGGTGTCGTCGGTCAGGATGATGCCGTCGTGCATATAAGTCAGCACGGCGCTGAGGCGGTTGCGTTCAGCGGTGCGTTCGCGGATGGTCTGGCTCAGGCGCACAGTCATCGTGTTCAGGGCGAGGGCGAGGTCGCCGATTTCCCCTGTGCCCACCGGCGCACGCGCATCTAGCTCACCGTCGGCCAGCCGTTGGGCCGTGGCGCGCAAGGCCGATAGTGGCCCCACAATGGACCGCGCCAGCAGCGTCGCCAGCGCAGCAGCCAACAGGCTGATCACGATCACCAAGCGGGCGAGGTCACTCCACAGGCTGCCCCGCGCCGTCTCCACCGCCGTCAGGGGATAGGCCACCCGCACGATGCCGATGGCCGGCCCTGCCTTGCCGGGCGCAGGGATCGCCAGCGCCACATAGAGCAAGCGTTGGTGGACCGTGGCGCTGAGGCGGGTGGCACTCGCTGGGGTGCCCAGGTGCGCCAGTGCGCCGATCACTTCGGGTCGCCCGGCGTGGTTCTCCATCGTAAAGGGGTCGCTCTCGGAGTCGCCCACCACCCGCCCCGCGGGGCGGATCAGCGTGACGCGCGTCCCCAGGCGATCTCCCAGATCGGTCGCCAGCGCCTGGGTGGCGCTGAGGGGGGTGGTCGGGTCTGCTAGCAAGGGGGCGACCGGGTAGGCGATAGCCCGCACCTGGTCCGTCAAGCGCGCCGTGAGTTCGGCTTCAGCCCCCTGCGCGGCGCGGTCGCCGAGTAAGCCCGCCAACAGCCCAGTCGTGACCACGATCAGGAGGGTATAACTGAGCGCGATGCGGACCCAGGTGCGTACCGGCATGGCTCAGGCCGGCACGGCGCGGTCGGGGGCGTTGAAGCGGTAGCCGACCCCGTAGACGGTGCCGATCCATAGTGGGTTGGCCGGGTCGCTTTCCAGCTTGGTCCGCAGCCAGCGGATATGCACGTCTACCGTGCGCGTGCCGCCGACAAAATCATAGCCCCACACGCGATCCAGCAACGTTTCGCGGGTGAAGACTTGGCCGGGGTGGGCGGCCAGAAAGGCCAGCAGCTCAAACTCTTTGGGTTTGAGCGGGATGGACTGCCCGGCACGCACCACGGTCCGGCGGCCCGGATCGATCTGCAAGTCGCCGGCGTGCAACACGGCCGGTTCCGGCTCGGTAGCGCCGCTTGCGCCGGCGGGCGCAGGGGCTTCGCTGCGCCGCAGCAGCGCGTGGACGCGGGCCAGCAGTTCGCGCAGGCCGAACGGCTTGGTCAGGTAATCGTCCGCGCCCAATTCAAGGCCCAGCACTTTGTCGATCTCGTCCTCGCGCGCCGACAGCATTAGAATGGGCGTGCGGAGGTCGCGCCGCAAGGCGCGGCAGACCTCAAAGCCGCTCATGCCCGGCAGCATAATGTCGAGGATGATCAGGTCGGGCCGCTCACGGCGGGCCACCTCCAGCGCCGTGGGGCCGTCCGCCGCCGTTAGCGCCCGGTAGCCTTCCCGGCGCAGGTTATATTCCAACATATCGCGCAGCGTCTGCTCATCATCAACCACCAGCACGGTGGCGCGCGGCGTGTCGGCTGTTGCCGGGATGGTCACAGTTGCTCCCCGAGTAGGCAGTAGGCAGTAGGCAGTAGGCAAGAACACTACTCGTCTCTCGTCTCTCGTCCCTGCCTACCGCCTACTGCCTACTGCCTACTCGTTACAGACCTAAGATGCGCTTGGCTTCCTCGAACACGCTGTCCGGGCTGGGCATGATCGCCTTTTCGCCGGTGGGACCGTAGGATACGCGGGTGAACTTGGGGCAGACGCGGCCAATCGGGCTTTTCAGCAGGTGCGACCACTGCGTAGCGATGTCGGCGATCACCGAGCCGCCGAAGCCGCCCATGGGCCGATCCTCATCGGCCACCAGCACGCGGCCCGTCTTCTGGATCGATTCCAGGATGGCGTTGCGGTCGTAGCCGGCATCTACCGTGCGAAGGTCAATGATCTCGCACGAGACGGCCAGTTCGTCTTCCAGGCGCTGGGCCGCCACGGTTGCGCGCGGCAGCAGGTTGCCGTAGGTCACGATGGTCAGGTCGTCGCCCTCTTGGTGCTTGCGCGCCACGCCGAACGGCACCCGATAGTCCGCACCGGGGTAGGGGGAACGGGCCGGGTGCGCTTCGTACTGCGACTTGCATTCCAAAAAGACCACCGGATCGCCGGAGGCCATGGCCTCGCGTAGCAGGCCGGCGGCATCGGCGGCGTTGCCCGGCACCACCACGCGCAAGCCTGGATAGTGGGCAATCGGCCCGACCGCCGCTTCGCTGTGCCAGATCGCGCCCGCGCCGCCCAGGTAGTCGCCATAGGCCACGCGAATCACCATCGGGCAGGCGAACGTGCCGTTGGAGCGCCAGCGTTGGGTGGCAATTTCGTCCACCAACTGCTGCCAGCCGGGGTGGATATAGTCGCGGAACTGGATCTCGATCACCGGCAGCCAGCCGCCCACCGCGTAGCCCATGGCCGTGCCCAGGATCGTGGCTTCGGCCAGTGGCGCGTTCCAGACACGATCCGGGTAGGCCGCGCCCACGCCGCGCGTGACGTGGAACACGCCGCCCTTGCCTTTCATGCCCTCGTGGTCGCCCGGCTGCGGGTAGTCGGCCACGTCCTGGCCGAAGATGATAATGCGGTCGTTGCGCGCCATCTCCTCGATCAGCACGCGGTTGATCATGTCGCGCATGGGGATGCGCTCGGCATCCGGTTCGCTGACCGGCGGCGGCACATCGCGCAGCCGCAGGTCGCTCACGCCCACCAACAGCGGGCTGGCCGTGATATGGTTGAGGATCGTCTCCGGGTCGGCTTTCGGCTCGGCGGTGGCGGTGTTGGCCGCTTGGCGCACCTCGCGCAAGATCAGGCTGTCCAGTTCGGCCAACCGCTCGGCTCCGAAGCTATAGCCGTCCAGCAGGGCCACCATGCGCGTGAGCGGGTCGCGCGCTTCCTCGGCGGCCAGGTCGCCGGCGTTACGATAATAGGCTTGCGTATCCGCCGACGAATGGCTGAGGGGGCGGGTGACTTTGGCGTGGAACAAGACCGGCCCTTTGGCCGCCCGCAGATAGGCCACCGCTTCCCGCGCCGCCTTGTAGGTGGCGATGAAATCGGTGCCGTCCACCCCAATGTGTTCCAGGTGGTGGTTTGGCCCGATATGCTCGTACTGGCGGTACATCTTGCTCAGGTCGCCGCCCGGCACATTGGTCTCGACCGGTGTGGAAATGGCCCACTCATCGTCTTCGATCACGATCAGCAACGGCACCATATTGCGAACGGCATCGCGGATCGCTTCTTCGACTTCGCCTTCCGAGGTGGTGCCGTCGCCCAGCGAGGTGTAGACGATGGTATCCGGCAGCGCGTCACTGACCTTCACGCCTAGCTTGCGCTCCAACTTCAACGCCTCGGCGCGCCCGGCGGCGGGCAAGCACTGCGACCCGGTCATGGTACTGCCGGTGGGATAGTTGAACTCGCGCGAGCCGAAGTGGCTGGTCATTTGCCGCCCGCCCGACATCGGATCGAAGCGTGACGCGGTGCCCTGGCGCAGCAGATCTAGCATGGAGATGCCGGACCAGAGGGCCAGTGCATGGTCGCGGTAGTAGGGGAACTTGATGTCGTCGGCGCGCAGGTGCATCCCGACGGCGACGTTGAGCGCCTCTTTGCCCGCCCCGGCGATGCTGAACCACAGATTGCCGGAGCGATGGAGCAGCGTCTCCATCTTGTCAATCTCGCGCGACAGCTTCATGCAGGCATAGGCGGCCAGCAGATCCTGGACACTCAGCCCTTCTAATTCGGCGCGTGCTTGGCTGCGTTCCGCCAGATCGGCTTCGCGCAACGGGAAAACGGTTTCAACCAGGGTGGAAAAATAACCGTGCTGCCCCGCAGCCGGCAAATCCGCCGCGCCGGATTGAGCCGGGCGCGTAATCGTAGAATGGACCACAGAATCATCCTCCGTTCGTTACAGGAGTCTCAGAGGAACAAGCGGGGCCGCAACATTGAGGCAGCACCATCTCGACAGCGAGACGGGCGCAGGCTGGTTCCGACGACAGGCATATAGCCTTACTATACACCCTTTCGCGCTCTGGGGTCAAGCGTCCGCAACTGATTGCCAAAGGCTATTCATTGTCATGGGTAGCGCACATCCGCTCTCCGCATGAGGAGTGGAGCACCCCTAGG
>JALYUO010000758.1 GCA_030853735.1 Chloroflexota bacterium | reverse complement strand
CCACTACGCCGATTATTCGTTTTAAATAATTAGCCTCCTCGGGAGATCGCGGTTGGGCCGGCAGCGCCGGGTGGAACCGCCTCCTACCATCCGTGGGTCGGCGCGCGACCGACCGGCTAGACTGAATAGTTACACCGCTTTACTGAGCAAGAGGGAACCCAAGATGACCTCACATATCCTGCGCGTCTTGGCTGTGGCCGCCGCCCGGCCGTAACAGTATGAACAGTGATCAATTCTCTACAACTCACAAGTTGTGGCTTATGATAAGAGTTGTAACTGCCACGCTTTTGACTAGCCCGTTCATAGTGTATGTAGCTATAAAAGGTCGCGCAATATCCATGCAAGTAGGAACCTTCGGCTACACAATTCATCCTCGCCGTAAGAAGCAGATCCACTTTGCACAACATAACGGGCCGCTACAACTGCGATTAGCCACTACGTGTACAGAGTATGATCGCTGGAAGGACACACGAACTTCTCTCGGCTTTGTTACTCTCAGCTTTTGGTGGTGCAGACCAATCACACACCGAAAATAACAAACAGCAGTCACTTCCGCGTGCAGCCAAGAACACGAGCTTTAGTAGCACCGTTAAGGAGGTAAACTAAACTGGCTATGCTAACGACAACGAACCTATACATCCTGCGCGTCCTGGCCGGGGCCGCCGCCCTGATGCCGGCGCTGGGCGTGCCCGGCGGCGGCACGGTCGCAGATAGCACCCCACCGACGCTCGCGCCGGTCACAACCTGCATCCACAGCGGCGATCCCGGCTTCCGGGCGGCGCTACCGAGCAGTGGACCGGCTGCCGTCGCGGTGGACTCTGGTTTCAGCGTGCCGGGCATCGGCCACCCCGATCCTGGTTTTAGCGTGTACCTGCCAGCCTGCAAATGAGCGCAGTCGGGCAGCGCATCGTGGTGGTCGGCAGCAGCGGGTCGGGCAAGACCACGCTGGCCCGCCGGCTGGCCCAGCAGCGCGGCATCCCGCACGTCGAACTGGACGCGCTGCACTGGGAGCCGAACTGGACCGAAGCGCCAGTAGAAGTGTTTCGTGACCGCGTGACGGTTGCCCTGGCCGGCCCGACCTGGGTAATGGACGGCAACTACAGCCGCGTGCGCGACATCTCCTGGGGCCGCGCCGACACCGTGATCTGGCTCGACTACAGCCTGCCGCGCATTCTCTGGCAGCTCATCCGCCGCACCCTGCACCGTGCCGTCACCCGCGAGGAACTGTGGAGCGGCAACCGCGAGTCGTTGCGAAGATCCCTGATCAGCCGCGACTCGATTCTGTTCTGGATGCTCACCCACTACGGCACCATCCGCCGCCGCTATCGGCAGGCGCTGACCGACCCGCAGTACGCGCACATCCACATTATCCGCCTGCGTTCTCCACGCGCCACCGAGCGCTGGATCGCCCGCACCTTTGGGCAATAGAATGCCGCCGGGATCGCTCCCGACGGCTGGGCGGACAGTCTGCCGAAGCTACTTCTTCTTGCCCTTCTTGTCCTTCTTGCCCTTCTTCTTATCCTTCGCCATTGCAACTGCTCCTATTCTGCCCCCGTGGGCCTAGTGGCGACAGGCCGGCCAAACAGCCGGTGGACTGCTAGTATAGCACTAACCGCAGCCCCTGTCCAGCATTTTAGACGGACTGCGGAGCCGTTTGCGGCAGAGGGGCCGGCGAGTCGGCGGCTATAGCGGCGGATTCTTTCGGCAACAACAGCACCGCGCCGAGCAGGCCCAGCATGAACCAGAAGACCAGCGCCAAGTCTTGCGTGAAATAGGCCATGTCTACCAGACCATGCACCACATGATCGGTCATACCGGCGATGAGGGCCAGGATCAGCGCGCCGCGCACGGTGTTGCGCTGCCCGCGATAGGCGCGGGTCGCCAGCACAAAGTAGACCAGGAAGGTGAAGGCCATCAGCGCCAACCCCCACAGCCCCAGCCGCAGCCACGTATCCAGAATCCAGTTGTGCGGGTGCGAGACGGTCTGGAAGCGGGTTTGCGGGATGCCGTAGCCCTCCTGGTAGAGAAACTGGTCGAGGCCGATGCCGGTCAGCGGGTGCGCTTTGATCACGCGCCAGGCCGCCTGCCAGATCACGAGACGCGAGACGTTGGTGCCGCCGGTCAAGCTGAACAGCGTGTTGAGCCGCTCCACATTGCTAAACAGCGAGTAGACCACGCCCAGCGCGCCCAGGCCGCCGATGGTCAGCAGCAAGCGCCGCGACCGCGCGATCAGCGCGACCACGATCACGGCCACGCCCACACCCAGCCAGGCACCGCGCGTGTAGCTGAGAATCACGCCCAGGCCCAGTGGCACGCAGAGCAGCGCATAGCCCCAGCGCCGCCGGCGCAGCAGGTCCTCGCCCGTGGGCAAGAAGATCGCCAGAGCCAACGCCATTGCCAATGCCCGCCCGACAAAGATGCCGAAAGCCGTGGCGCTGTTGAACAGGCCAATCGCCCGCCCCACGCCCTCCATGCTCCAGGTGTCGCCGAACAGCGTCTGGTCCACTCCCACCTGCGCGTTCAAGGCGGCGGACACCAGGAAGGCCGTCAGCACGCGGAAGATGTCGGTGCGCGTGCGGACATAGCGCGCCATGAGCGCAAAGGCCAGCACCGGCTCGACCAGGGTCCAGCGAAACTCGCGCAAGGCTTCGGCGCGATGGCTGGGGTGCGGCAACACCAGTGACAGCGCGCCCACGATCAGGAACGCGACGGCCGCCCAGGCAAAAGGCCGGCGGACCGCCAATTGCAGAATGCGGAGGAGCGATTGCGGATTGCGGATTGCGGATTGCGGATTAGCAACGGACGATTGCGCCCCCAACCCCTCCCCTAAAGCGGGAAGGGAGCCAGAGGGCAGCATCTCCCCCTCTCCCTTTAGGAGAGGGGGGCGGGGGG
>JALYUO010000744.1 GCA_030853735.1 Chloroflexota bacterium | reverse complement strand
GCCCCGGCTCCAGCCCGCGTAGGCGGGCTTCGTAGCGGTAGCGGCGCGTTCCAGTCGCCCCGGCTCCTAGCCCCGGTGCCGCCAATTTAGATGCAATTGCCTCACAATGTCGGGCGTGCGGCTCCCGCAACACGGCGCAAATATTGTATAATAGAATGTTGTGCGTACTCACCCGCCGCAATGCCGCGTGCTACGCTGGGGTGGGCGCATGGGAAGCTGTCCATTTGGGCTTGCATCAACAAGGAGGTTGATTAATGCAGACGATGCCCCGTGAAAAAACCCTGGACGCGCAGGGGATCAAGAACGTGCGGGCGATCTATTGGAACTTGGCGGCGGCGACGCTGTATGAAGAGGCGATCCGGCGCAGCGAAGGCAGTATGGCGCGGACGGGGCCGTTGGTGGTGCGGACCGGCCAATATACGGGGCGCTCGCCCAAAGACAAGTTTGTGGTGCGCGAGGCGGCGAACAGCGATAAAGTGTGGTGGGGCACGGTTAATCAGCCGTTCGACGAGGCGAAGTTCGACGCGCTGCACGCGCGGATGCTGACCTATATCGAAAACAAAGACGTGTTTGTGCAGGAGCTGTTTGTCGGGGCCGACCCGGAGTACCGGCTGTCGGTGCAGGTGATCACGGAGAGCGCCTGGGCCAACCTGTTCGCGCGCAACCTGTTTATCCGCCCCGCGGCGGAGGATCTGGCCGATTTCGCGCCGAACTTCACTGTGATCAATATGCCGGGCTTCATGGCCGTGCCGGAGCGCGACGGCACCAAGTCGGAGACGTTCATTATCCTCAACCTTGCCCAGCGCCTGATCCTGATCGGTGGCACGGCCTACGCGGGCGAGATCAAAAAGTCCATGTTCACCGTGCAGAACTTTTATCTGCCGTTGCGTCATGTGGTGGCGATGCACTGTTCGGCCAACAGCGACGCGCAGGGCGAGAACGTGGCCCTCTTCTTCGGGCTGTCGGGCACCGGCAAGACGACGCTCTCTGCCGACCCCAGCCGCACGCTGATCGGCGACGATGAGCATGGCTGGAGCGACCGGGGCGTGTTCAACTTCGAGGGCGGCTGCTACGCGAAGGTGATCAACCTGTCGGCCAAAGCGGAACCGGCGATCTGGGCGGCCAGTCATGCTTTCGGCACGGTGCTGGAAAACGTGATGATGGACGCGACCACGCGCCAACTGGATCTGACCGACGAGTCGCTGACGGAAAACTCGCGCTCGGCCTATCCTATCGAGTATATCCCCAACGCCTCGCCCAGCGGCACCGGCGGCCACCCACGCAATGTGCTGATGCTGTCCGCCGATGCGTTTGGCGTGCTGCCGCCGGTCGCCAAACTGAACCGCGCCCAGGCGATGTACTACTTCCTGTCGGGCTATACGGCCAAGCTGGCCGGCACCGAACGCGGCGTGACCGAGCCGGAAGCCGAGTTCAGCGCCTGTTTCGGCGCGCCGTTCCTGCCGTTGCCGCCGATGACTTACGCCCAACTGTTGGGGGAGAAGGTGGAGCAGCACGGTTCGGATGTCTGGCTGGTGAACACCGGCTGGAGTGGCGGGGGCTATGGCGTGGGTGAACGCATGAGCATCGCGCATACGCGCGCCATCGTCAACGCTATCCTCAACGGCGACCTTAAGGATGTGGCGATGCGGACGGACCCGGTGTTCGGCTTCGAGGTGCCCACGACCTGCCCCGGCGTGCCGGCTGAGGTGCTGGTGCCGCGCACCACCTGGAGCGATGGCGCGGCTTACGACCGCACGGCCGCTGATCTGGTGGAGCGCTTCCGCGCGAACTTCGCGAAGTTTGCCGATGAGGTGACGGACGAGGTGAAAGCGGTGCTGTAGGGGTAAAACGTAAAACGTAAAACGTAAACGGGAATCTTGTCATTCTGAGTGTAGCAGAGAATCCGGTGCGTAAACGGCGCGCGGAGTTACGCTCAGAATGGCATTTTTGTGGTACAATAGCCCTGGCTTTGCACGCGCCACTTTGCACTTGCGATTTTGCCTGGTCTCGGAGGATGCCCTATGACTCTGACGGTTCCGACCCAAATGCTGCCGCTACAGACGGATGCGGCCGGCACTTGGCGCGTGGGCGCAACGCGCGTCAGCTTGGATGTGGTGCTGGCCGCCTTCAACGCCGGTATACACCCGGAAGAGATCGTGCAGCGCTTCCCTACGCTCGATTTGGGCGACGTGTACGCGATCATCGGGTACTACCTGCACAATCAAGCCTTCGTAGACCGCTATTTGGCCGAACAACAGGCCGCTGCCGACGCGATCCGCCGCGACATTGAGGCCCGTCAGCATCCCGATCCTTTGCGTGCCAAACTCCTGGCAGCGCGGGCACAACACGACACGCCATAACCGATGCTGCGCTTGCTGGCTGATGAGAATCTGGACATGGCGGTGGTGCGTAGCCTCTTGCGCCTGATCCCTCGTCTGGACTTGGTACGGGCACAAGCGGTCGGCTTGGGGAGTGTACCGGATGAAACGGTACGGGCTTGGGCGGCCCAAGAAAATCGTATTCTACTGACCCATGACCGCAAAACCATGCCGCCCATTGCTAACGGACGGATCGCCGCCGGGCAGGCCATGCCCGGTGTGATCATCATTCCCTGGACCGCAGCGGTCGGCCCTGTAATCGAGGATTTGTTGCTAGCAATCGGGGCCAGTGAAGCTACCGATTGGAAAAACAAGCTGGAATATTTGCCGCTGTGATTTCGGCCTGTTTAGCTTCCAGCCAGGGGAGAGAAAATCCTCGTCATTCTGTATTTGTGGGAGGTTTGCTAGGCTATGACGTTGGATGCTTTGTCGCCGCTCGATGGGCGCTATGCCGCGCAGACGGCGGAGGTGGCGGCGCAGTTCAGCGAGGCGGCGTTGATGCGGCGGCGCGTGCAGGTGGAGGTGGCCTGGCTGCTGACGATGGCGGCGGGCGACTGGATGCCCGAAGTGCGCCCGCTCACCGCCGCCGAAGTCGCCCGGCTGCACGGCCTCGTGGATGATTTCAGCGACACGGATGCGGCCCGCGTCAAAGAGATCGAGCAGACCACGCGCCATGATGTGAAGGCGGTCGAATATTTCATCAAAGAGCGGCTACGCGACACTTCGTTGGCTGATGTGGCTGAGTTCGTGCATTTCGCTTGCACGTCGGAGGACATCAACAACCTGGCTTATGCGCTGATGCTGCGGGCGGGCATCCGCGAGGTGTGGCTGCCGCAGGCCGAGCGAGTGGTGGCGTGCGTGGCTGCAC
>JALYUO010000740.1 GCA_030853735.1 Chloroflexota bacterium | reverse complement strand
GGTATTGCAACGCTTTGGCGAGGCCCACGCATGATTATCGGCATTGACCATATCGTGATCCTGGTGCCCGACCTGACGCAGGCCGAGCAAGACTACACGGCGCTGGGCTTCACCGTCACGCCCGGTGGCGAACACGCCGGTGGCCTCACCCACAATGCGCTGATTGCCCTGGCCGACGGCAGCTACCTGGAGCTGATCGCTTTCCGCGACACAGACCCCTTGCCGCCGGCGCTGTCGGCCAAAGGCAAAGCCGATCTGGAGGCGCTGGCCCACCCGGAGAAGGCGAAGATGGAGGCGGTAGCGCCGGTTGTGGCCCTTGACGGTGCCGGCGAAAAGATCGCCCGTCGGTCGCACGCGCCGCTCCGCACGCCGCAATCGGCGGGGCTGGCCGCACTCACCCGCCGCTGGATGGCGCGCCGGGCGATGGGTGCGGGGCTGCTCGACTACGCGCTGTTGCCCACCGCCATTAACGAGGATGTGGCAGAGGCCCAGGCGCGCGGTATGACGCTGGACGGCCCCACCCCCGGCAGTCGGGTGCGCCCTGATGGGCAGACGGTAGCCTGGCAAACGGCGATTCCCTCGACCTCCGACCTGCCCTTCCTCTGCGCGGATCTGACCGAACGCGATCTGCGTGTGCCGCCCGGCGCAGCGCGTGAACACGCCAACGGCGTGACCGGCGTGGCCGAGATTACCATAGCCGTGCAGGATCGCACAGCCAGCACCGCCCGCTATCACACTTTGTTGGACTTGGAGCCAGAGAACGATGAGGGCACAAGCGTCTTCCCGCTGGGGGCGGCACTGATCCGGTTGCGCCAACCGGGGCCGGGCGATGCGGCGATGCGCGCACACTTGGTCGCCTACGACGACGGCGCATGGTCGGTCGCGTTGCAGGGGCCACAGGGCCTGCTGATCGGCGGACTGGTGCCCAGTGGCGAGGGCGTGGAGTTCCGCTGGACCACCGAAGACGCAAGCTAAAGGCCGGCCCACCACACTTCGACCCCGACCGCGTAGCCCGCTACGAGGCCGCCGGCTGGCAGGCGTACTATGATCGCCGCTGGGGACGCTTGCTGCGGCTGATCGTTCAGTTATGTCAAGAGCAGTTCCGTATCCCCTTCCCCCGCTCCTGGCAAGCCGCCTACTACGTGACCCGCGCCTCGGTCGCCTGGGTGCCGGTGGACCACGATGCGCGCGTGGTGCAGGCATATTATGAGCAGTTCTATCGCCTAGCCCGCCGCTATTCCGGCCTGCGCTTTGATCCGGCTCAGGTCGCCGCGCTCGAACTGCGCTACAACGACGACCACCGCCGCCTCTCCGGCCAGCCCGACAAAACCGCTTTCCTCGCCACGATGGTCGAATTACACAGCGTCGTCTTCCACATCAGTCCGGCCCAGGCCCGTGAGTCGGCAGAGTTGCGCGTGCAGGCCAACAACACGGTAGACCGCATCACCAGCGGCCGCTCTAGCGATGTGGCGGGCGACTGGCGGCAGATCCGGCGCGACCTGCGCGCGTGCTATCGTTCAATTGCGCGGGCGACGGAAGAAAATCGCGCAGCAAGGCGTTGACCTGATCGGGCGCTTCGTCCTGCACCCAATGGCTCACCCCTTCCAGCAGTTCTAGCCGCCCATCGTCGCAATAGGCGAGGCTGGCCGGAGCCATTTCGCGGCCCAGGAAGGCATCGCCGGTGCCCCAGATGATCAGCGCAGGCATCCGCACGCGCAGATCGGCAGGCAGCTGGCCCAGGCTGCGCGCGGCGGCGCGATACCAGTGGATCATCGAGGTGAGCGCCCAGGGTTGTGCCCAGGCGTGCCGGTAGTGGTGCAGAGCGTCGGCGCTGAATGTGCCGGGGCGACTGCCGGCAACCAAACCTTGCACACCGATCCGATAGTTGGCGGCGCGGAACAGGGCTTCGGGCAGCGCGGGCAACTGGAAGAAAAAGACGTACCAGCTACGCGCCAATTGGGCCGGGTTGTGCGCCAGTTGCTGGGCCATCACCGCTGGATGCGGCACATTGAGGATGCCGAGCCGCGCCACGCAGGCCGGTTGGGTGAGGGCCAGATGCCACGCCACCGCCGCGCCCCAGTCGTGCCCGATGACCGCCGCCTGCTCCCGACCCAGCGCGTGGATCAGCCCGGCAATGTCGGCGGCTAGGTGGTCCACGGCATACGCACCGATGCCACGGGGCTTGTCGCTGCGTCCATAGCCCCGCTGATCGGGCACGGCTACCCGATAGCCCGCCGCCGCCAGTGTGCCGATCTGCTTGCGCCAGCCATACCAGAAATCGGGGAAGCCGTGCAACAGCACCACCAGCGGCCCCTCCGCCGGTCCGGCCAGCACTACATGGAGCCGCACGCCGTTGGTCTCGATGAACTGCGCTTCGCCCTGGATTGGCACCTGCGTCATGCCGGGCTGTCTTCCAGTCCCTCCAAGATCAGGATCTCGGCGGGCGTGGTCAGACCGGCCTGCTCCAACGTTTTTTGCAAGACCTCCGAAGTCGCATAGGCGCGCGCCTGTTCGAGCGTGCCGAATTGCTCCATCACGATCAGGTCGGTGCGGTCGCCGGCCACCTCAAAGAGGCGAAAGCGCTTCCAGCCCTGGTGCCGCTTATACTCGGCGGTGCGCTCCCACACCTGCCGCCAGCTGTTGTAGTCTTGTACTTTGTGGTGGATATGAAGCCAAGCCATTGTTGTCCATTCCCCTTTCCGTAAGTTCTGAGTTCTGAGTTACACATTGCGTTTGATCTTGCACTAGCACAGGCTGTGCCCCTGCGAAATAGGCGGTATAGCTGTACTGCTTGTCGCCTTGGTGCAGGCCGTCCCCGCATACGCAACGAATACCCGAATGGATCGGGGCGTGGCAGCGAACCGCCCAAACAGGGCGGGGTGACGGCAATGCTGTGGAACCAGTAGAGGCAAGGCGATGCGGCGTTCGCGTATTCGTTGCGTATGCGGGGACGGCCTGCACACCCCTGCTCACAAAACGAACCATCGCCCCTGTAGAGCCGTATTATAGGGTAGAGTATAACTGATGGATATGTCACCATAGAGGGAGAGCCACGCTGATGCCACGGACCCACCACCCCACCCTGCGCCTGCTGCCCCTGCTGCTGGTGCTACTGCCGGCAATCATCGCGATCCAGCCCAGCGGGGCCGCCCCGCCGCAGGCAAGTTTCAGCGCCAACACGCGCGTCAATAGCACGCAGACCGACCAGCAGCAGGAACCGACGCTGGCCGTCAACCCCAAAGACCCACAGCACCTGATCGCCGCCGCCAAAGACTGGCGGAGCGGGCACAAAGAGGTCTGGCATTACCGCTCCAGCGACGGCGGGGCAACGTGGGCCGATGCCCATCTGCCCGGCTTGCCCGCCGATTTGCCCAACCAGAGCGATCCGGTGGTACTGTATAACGCCGACGGCGTGGCCTATACCAGCGTCATTGCCTATGACCAGGACGATTTCACCAAAGGCGGGCTGTTCGTGGCCCGTTCGACCGACGACGGCGCGACGTGGAGCCAACCGGTGCCGGCCCAGCCCAACAAGGTCAGAATCTTCAACGATAAAGAGTGGCTGACCGTAGACCGCAGCGCGACGGCTACGCGCGGCACGCTCTATCTCACCTGGACCCGCTTCACCACGATCAGCGACAAGGAGGAGCGTGGCGACATCGTAGCGATCCGCTCAACCGATGAGGGCGTGACCTGGAGCGCGCCGGTGCAGATCAGCCGCGCCGCCGACCAGAGCGATGTGCAAGGTTCCTTCCCTGCCGTCGGACCGGCGGGCGACCTGAACGTGCTGTATTTTGACCAAACCGGCAAGGCGGGTCTGTGGCTGGGCCGCAGCACGGACGGCGGAGTCAGCTTCGTGCCGCCGGTCAAGGTGGCCGTTGTCCACAACCCACCCTCGCCCCTGCCGACCAGCAAGTTTCGGATGTTTGTGCTGCCGCAATTAGCGATCAACCCGTTGGACGGCACGTTAGCCGCCACTTGGAACGACTATCCCGGTAACAGCGATGTTCTGCTCACCACCTCACACGATAATGGACGCACCTGGAGCGCACCGGCCCGCCTCAACAGCGATAGCGGCAGCGCCGACCAGTTCTTCCCGACCCTGATCTTTGGCCCCGACGGGGTGCTGCACGTCGCCTGGCTGGACCGGCGCGATGATCCGCACAACCTGACTTTCTCGCCCTACTACACGCAGTCGCGCGACGACGGGCGCAGCTTCGCGCCGGAGGTGCGGATCGGCGACGCGCAAAGCGACCCCAGCATCGGCTTCGGCGGCACGCTGATCGGTGACTACATCCAGGTGGACGCGGTAGCCGGGCGCGCAGCAGTGGCTTGGGTGGATACGCGGCTGGGCGACCAGAACATCTACACCGTCAACATCAATGGCCCACTGGCTGACGCGATCCCACTGCCGACCGCCACCGCCGGCCCCGCGCCGGCCGCGCCGGTCACGCCTGCGCCGGCCAAAGACTTTGTGGACCCGGCTTTCGCCCGTGTCTGGGAGCGCAGCGACCGCCCGGTGCGCGATGGGCTGGCGGCGCGGCCCTGGATCTGGGGACCGGCTCCCTTCGCGGCGGGCAACGAACCCTACGCGCAAGGACCGAACGGGCAGCGGCTGGTGCAATACTTCGACAAAGCGCGCATGGAGATCAACAACCCGGCAGCCGACTCCACGGCTAAGTGGTTCGTCACCAACGGCCTGCTGGTGGTCGAGATGATGACCGGGCAGGTGCAGACCGGCGACCGCGAGTATGACCCCACCGCCCTGCCGCCGAACGCCGCGCCGGTGGCCGGCGATGTAGACAGTCCCGACGCGCCGACCTACGCGACCATGGCCCGCGTATCCTCGTTGCACGGCGATAACCGCGCCGAGGATCGCACCGGCGCGCCCATCACGGCCACGCTCGACCGCAACGGCGCGCCCGGTGACGGCGTGGGCCAAGTGCCCGCCGGCGTGACCCAAGCGCGCTATGAGCCGACGCTGGGCCACAACATCCCCACGGTCTTTGCCGCCTTCCAAGCGCGCCAGGGGCTGATCTATCAAAACGGCCGGCTGGTGCAAGGTTCTATCGTGGACCCGCTCGTTGACCTGGGCTATCCGATCAGCGAATCTTACTGGGCGCGCATCCGCATCGCCGGGGCCGATCAGTGGGCGCTGATCCAAGCCTATCAGCGCCGCATGCTGACCTACGTGCCCACCAACGCGCCGGCTTGGCAGGTGGAGCTGGGCAACGTGGGCCGCCACTACTACGACTGGCGCTACGGCCCCCATTCGCGCTATGCCGAGGAAGCGGGGGAGGACACGGATAACCGGTAGATAATGACCAATAAGCAGTGTAACAGCACAATAGAATATGTTGTTACACTTTTGTAGACACACCACAGGTGTGTCTATGCCGCTACCTAAGAAGCGCACAAAGAGGCACGGACTATTCATTATTAAGAGACCTGCTGTTCTTCGCTATGCTCAGAATCCGAGCCTACGCCAATCAGGCCGTAAGAGTTGCTTTATCCCGCCTTCCTGGTGAAGTAGGATTCTTCGCTACGCTCAGAATAACAGAGTTTATTTTGTGATTGCGAATGCATGGTCACAGTTAAGACCATATAACTCCGGCAAAGAGAAGAGAGGAAGTAAGCGATGGGAATGTTTGACACCTACCGGCCAACTAAAGACTTACAATGCCCCGTTTGCGGGACACCATTAAGGGAGTGGCAAGGTAAAGAAGGCCCCTGCTGCTTGTTTGTGTGGCAAGCAGGTATCAAACATCCTGTAGAATCAGAAATCCAAGCGGAGGATCTAGAAGGTGTGAGCTTAGAAGAATGGAACGGAATTGTCGGCACCCAGACCTTGCCACCAGAGTTTTTTATTTATTCTTACGACTGTCCTGTTCACTACCCAGTTGATGCCTACTGCAGGGCTAATGAGGAAGAAGGCTGGGTGAATACCGTAATCGTACCTTACCACATAAAAACGCGAGATCGGCATTCGCGCACGTTCATCGAGTGGCTTAGTAACATTCGAAATACCAGCCTTCCTGATCTTACAAGTTGATTCTGTAACAACAACAGTCGCCCTACCCTCGCCCCCGGCGGGGGCGAGGGTAGGGTGAGGGGAGATCGGTGCCCTACCCCTCCGCCAGCGCGGCCAGGGTGGGGGGCACCTGGGTGGCGACTTCGACCTGCACGAGGTTGGTGTGGAAGGTGCCGCCGGCCCCGATGTCGGCGGGGCGGGTGGCGGTGAGGGCGTTGGCGTTCCAGCCGGCAGGGCTGTAGTAGCCCCACCAGCGGCTGAGGTGGCAGGCCACACCG